>CAKROE010000004.1 GCA_934371915.1 uncultured Blautia sp.
ACTACGGAAGATACTGCAACAACTTCCTTCTCTGCGATACATGGAAGGTTGTTATCGAATGTACATCCGTTTACGATGTCCTGAGCTGCTTTACGGATATCTGCTGTCTCATCAACAACTGCCGGCGGGTTACCAGCTCCGGCTCCGATTCCTCTCTTACCGGAGGAAAGAACTGCTGTAACAACACCAGGGCCGCCTGTTGCAGCGATCAGCGGAATATCTTTATGTTTCATCATGATATTGCTTGTTTCAAGAGTAGGTTTCTCTACTGTTACGGCAATGTTGTCCGGGCCGCCTGCTTCAAGAGAAGCTTCGTTTACCAGATTGATTGCGAAAATAGAGGTTTTGATTGCTGCCGGATGCGGGTTAAATACTACTGTATTTCCGCCTGCCAGCATACCGATTGTATTACAGAGTACTGTTTCACTCGGGTTGGTACATGGTGTGATCGCACCGATTACGCCAAACGGTCCCATCTCGATCAGAGTCAGTCCTCTGTCTCCTGACCATGCAGTTGTTGTGATATCTTCGGTACCAGGTGTCTTGTCTGCTACCAGATGATGTTTCAGGATCTTGTCTCCTACGTTGCCCATTCCTGTCTCATCAACGCCCATACGAGCCATAACTTCTGCATTTTCTTTGATTTTTTTACGGATGCAGGTGATGATTTTTTCTCTCTGATCCATGGACATTTTCTTTACGATCAGTTCTGCTTTCTTAGCAGCTTCGATCGCATCATTCATTTCTTTGAAAACGCCATGTTTTCCTGTCGGAGCATCTGCAATCTGCATTTTTGCCATTACTTCCTGTACAATATCCTGTACCATGCTCTCACTGATTGGCATGAGATTGTCCTCCTTTAATATCTACCTTATCTGGAATTCAGATTATTTCAGTCCAAGCTGTGCCATAACCTGTTTTGTGATGTTTGCAACCAGTTCTGCATCAGCGTTTCCAGCTGCCGGAGCTGCTTCTTTTGAACAGTCACCACCAACGAAATCATACTGATATCCCGGGAACTGTTTGTAATCTTCATTGTGGCATGCACCGCCGCAGTTATGGCAGTTAACACCGTCTTTATTCTGGCAAAGGCTTGCAGGATGTTTTCCCGGCATACCGAATTTACGACGGATTTCATACAGTTTCTTGATGTTTTCTTTATCGAATTCCTTCGGTCCGCCGAGCAGTTTGCTCTGATACAGAAGCTGTGCGTAGAATTCTACGGATTCCATCTTCATGTATGCAGCGTTCAGGTCTGTGCTCCATGTAAGAGCTCCGTGGTTCTCAAGAAGAACTGCATCAAAATATGGAAGATATTTTTCAAGGTTGTCCGGAATTTCCATTGTGGAAGGTGTACCGTACTCAGCGATCGGAACGCATCCAAGAGCGATAACTGCTTCCGGCATGATCGGCTGTGTAAGCGGGATACCAGCGATAGCGAAGGATGTAGCATAGATTGGATGAGCATGTACTACAGATCCTACGTCTGGTCTCTTCTGATATACTCTCATATGCATTTTGATCTCAGAAGATGGTTTGAATCCCGGGTTAGCCTGGATTACGTTACCCTGAGCATCTACTTTACAGATGAACTCTGGTGTCATGAAACCTTTGGATACACCTGTTGGTGTGCAGAGGAATTCGTTGTCATTCAGTTTTACGGAGATGTTTCCGTCGTTTGCTGCAACCATGTTACGGTTGTAGATACGTCTTCCGATGTCACAGATCTGTTTTTTGATTTCAAATTCGTTTACCATGCTTATTTTCCTCCTAAAGCAATTTGGTTTTGCTGCTGTCCTTCTACTATATGTACAGTAAAAGACAGCCGCAGGTTTTTTATTTTATTTCTAAGGAGATTTTACTCCTTATAGACGAGATTGTCAAGAATTTATCGTTGTTTTTTGTTGTTTTTGTTGTGAAAAAAATGTTGTTTTTGTTGTTTTTCGATCATCCACCGATCTGAACACGCAAAGAACTCACGGATTCTGCTGCTTTCTTCAATGTCTCCATATGTTCTTTCGTCGGTGGCAGAATTCCTTCCATTAAATATGGTCTGCCAAGACCGATGTACTTATCCTGTCCGAGGCGGTGATACGGAAGCAGATGAAGCTGTTCCACACCCGGAAGGGTATCGGCAAAACGTGCAATCCCTTGGATTTCCTCGATCGTATCATTAAACGTCGGAATAACCGGCACGCGGATGATAAGTTTGCATTTACCTGAAAGCGCAACTTTGCGGGCATTTTCCATCATCAGATCATTCGGTCTGCCGGTGAACTCCTTGTGTTTCGCCGGATTGGTATGTTTGATGTCCATCAGATAAAGATCAAGATACGGTAAAATCGTCTCAATTGTCTCAAATGGTGCACATGCCATACTCTCAAGTGCAGTGTTGATTCCATGCTCCTTGGCTGCACGGAGAAGATCACGAGCAAACTCCGGCTGGCAGAGGCTCTCGCCTCCGGAAAGGGTAAGTCCTCCTCCGGAACGCCGGTAATATGGCCTGTCCTCTTCAACGACCTTGATCATTTCCTCTACAGTCACATCCCTGCCGATCACCTTATCCTCACCGAGTACTTTCATCGTCTGGATCTTGTATTCCTGCGATTCCGGATTACAGCACCAGCGGCATCGAAGTACACAGCCTTTCAGAAAAACGATCGTACGGATTCCCGGACCATCATGAACAGAATAACGCTGGATATCGAAAATACGACCTTTTGTCTGTAAATAATCCATAGTTTTTTCCTTTTAGAAGCCCTGCTCGGTTCTTCTGATAATATCATCCTGGAGGGAACGTGACAGTGTTGTGAACAATGCGCTGTATCCGGCAACACGCACAACCAGATGCGCATAATTTTCCGGATGCTTCTGAGCATCAAGCAATGTCTCTCTGTCAACTACATTAAACTGCATATGCATACCCTTCTGATCGAAGAAAGTACGGATCAGCGCAACAAATTTTTCCAGTCCCTCTCTGCCTGCAAGTGCGGATGGATGGAACTTCTGGTTAAACAGTGTTCCGTTGGATACGATGAAGTGATCCAGTCGGGAAACAGAAGTTGCCGCTGCGGTTGGTCCCTTGACATCCTTTCCTGCGGATGGAGAAACGCCATCAGCTACCGGTGTATGCGCATAACGTCCATCCGGTGTAGCTCCTGTCTGTCCGCCAAGCGGTACGTTTGCAGATACCGGGTAAAGTCCTGCCTGATAATGACCGCCACGTGGATTCATGTATTTCTGCAGCGGGCGGCTGTATGTATAAGCAACATCTCTTGCAAAATAATCCACATCATCGATTGCATTACCAAACTTCGGAACTTCATCGATCATATGATGGAGCTCTGTAAATCTGCGGAGCTGCTCTTCGGTAGGTTTCAGTCTCATAACAGTCTGAAGGACTGCCTTTGCAGTGTCTGTATTTACTGCCATGCCTGCGTCCTGCATTCCCTTAAGGATCATTTCCGACATGTCAGAAACGGACTGCTGATCCAGGCCCTTGTCATAGTTCCATGCCAGAGCCTGTTTGTACTCTTCCATGGAGACTTTCTTATCTTCATATACAAGCTTACGGATCGCATATAAAGAGTCAGCCATGTTCGCAATACCGAAGCCCTGCGGACCGGTAAAGTTATAAACAGCTCCACCCTCCTGTACGGAAAGGCCTCTGCTGAGACAGTCATCCACCATACAGGATTCATATGGAAGCGGTACTCTCTCTGCATGTGCCACGTCGATCGCGTTGTCGGCATTGACCATCAGAGAAATACAGTATTCCATCTGTTTCTTGTATGCATCAAAGAATTCTTCGAATGTTGTCATCTTAGTAACATCACCGGTCTGAATACCAACCAGCTCACCCTTGTCCATACCATTGGAGAATACGAGTTCAAGCGGGCGGCACATGTTGAAGAATGCTGCATCGTGCCATCCGTCTGTCTTACCTGCTTTCTGTGGTTCTACACATCCGATGATATTGTATTCTCTCGCATCTTCCAGAGTCAGTCCTCTGTTCTGTAATGCCGGAATGATAACTTCATCATTGTAATATGCCGGAAGTCCGATACCGGTTCTGGTAAGCTCGGCTGCCTTGATCAGCAGTTCATGCGGGGAACCGTTCCATACTCGGATGGAAAGAGACGGCATCGGCAGATGTACATGCATGGATGCAAGAATACACATAACGGAAAGATCATTTGTCACATCGTTTCCGTATTTGTCCTGTCCGCCTACGATCAGGTTCTGGAAAAGGCTGTAACCTGCAAATCCCTCTGCGGATGCTGCATCACGTACTTTGTTAAGGTCGTTGAGTTTGACCCAGATACAGTCAAGGAGTTCCTGCGCTGCTTCTCTTGTAATGACACCTTTATCAATATCCTCCTTATAATAAGGATACATATACTGGTCAAAACGTCCCGGTGAAATAGAATGTCCGCTGGATTCAACCTGCAGAAGCTGCTGTACAAACCAGAAGGACTGACATGCTTCGTAGAAGCTGGTCGCTCCGTTTGCCGGAACACGGCTGCAGTTCTCTGAAATCTGTAAAAGTTCCTGTTTGCGTACCGGATCGGTGCATTCCGCTGCCATCTGGGATGCCAGTTCTGCATAACGTTCTGCATACTCGATAACCGCCTGGCAGGAAACGATCACTGCATTAAGGAAATGGCTCTTCTTTGCATAATTGCCATCGCCGACCTGACATTTCTCCAGTTCTGCACGGGCTTTATCAATGATTCCTTTATAACCGATTGCAAGAACTTCTTCATATTTAACAGTTACATGTCCCACACCGTTGTAGAAATAGTTACCCGGTGTAAAAATGTTGTGCTCAATTGCTTTGATTGCCTCAGGAGCCATATAGGATGTAGCAAGTTCGCTGGAGGTTTTGCCCTTCCAGTATTTATGTACTTCTCTCAGCTCTGCTTTGGTCTCTTCAGCAATGTAAAACGGATCCGCTGTTCTTGTTGCAACAGTATCCAGCTCATCCTCCAGCCACTGGTAAGAAAATTCCGGGAATGTCTGGCATCCTCTCGGTGCGATCGTGCTGCTTCCTACGATCAGCTCATTATCACGAATGATAATCGGAATATTCCGGAGAATGTGAGCAAAAGCTTCCGCGCGTCTGGTAATCACCGGCTGCCCTTCGGTAGCCTTATAGGATTCCGTAATGAGTTTTGCTCTGGCAGATTCGATCACCGGCATCTTTGCATAAAGTGCTTCGATCAGCTTCGGGATTCTGGATGATTTTGGAATGTCTGTGGTATTAAACATCTCCACACTTCTCCTTTCTCATGGTGTCCAAAAACGCCATATCTCATATGTATCAGAAGGCGCTGAGACGCCACGATTCATATAGAATCATTATACCTTACAAGCTTTTATATGTCAACAAAATCCAACATTATTTATTTGTTTTTTACGAGGTTTTTGTTGTGGTTTTTGTTGGTTTCGTGTTGGTTTTTGTTTGAAATCCAATTTTCGGGTTGACTTTTCAAGAACAGACTGCCATACTGGTTTTAGAAGATTTTATATTGTATTGACAGTTCGAATTATATAAAAAATTAATTCCTTGAAAGGAGGATTTTTCATGTATCTTTCTGATATACATACGCATTCGATTGCAAGCGGCCACGGAACATCCTGTACCATCTCAGATATGGCAAAGGCTGCTTCCAGGAAAGGACTGAAACTGCTCGGCATCACGGATCATGGTCCGGGAACGCTTGCCGCAGGAACTTCTTCTTATTTCAGGAGTCTTACCTACGCGCCGAAAAAGAGATTTGGGATTGAGTTATTATTTGGAGTGGAATTAAATATTCTGGATACGGAGGGACATCTGGATCTGAATGATGAACTGCTCAGCGAACTGGATTATGCAATCGCAAGTATGCATGCGCAGAATTATAAGAGCGGTACTGTCGAAGAAAATACGAGTGCTTATCTGAATGCGATGAGGCACCCCTGTGTAAAGGTGCTTGGACATTGTGATAATCCTGCTTTTCCTGCAGATTATGAGACACTGGCTTTCGGTGCAAAGGAATATGGGGTGATTTTTGAGATCAATGAAGCTTCGCTGATGCCGGACGGTTATCGTGGAGATACACGGGATAATAACAAAGAGATCTTAAAATGCTGCAGGAAGCTTGAGATTCCGATCGTGCTGTCGAGTGACAGTCATGGAGCGGAGCATGTTGGGGAGTTTACGTATGGGGCGGAGTTTGTACATGAAATGATGTTTCCAGAAAGACTGATATTAAATAATGATATTCCCCGGTTGAAGATGATACTGAGCGAGAGGTGAATAAATACGCTGGTCCAAGAAAAACATCATTCAAAGTGATTTGTATTATATAACGAAAAAGAGAACAACATCCTGTTTCATTGACACGTTGCATTTCCGGATTCTTCCCGCGCATCTATGGATGACTGCTTTTGCAAACTCGCACCATGCGGTGCTCAGACAGTGCAACGCAGTCATCATTAGCGCAGTCAGAATCTGTGGAAATTTACTATGTCAATTCAGCAGGATGTTGTTTCTTTTTCTGTGTATAGAATATTTTAGTTTTGAATGGTGTTCTCTTTTCTGCTAAGTAGATATCCTAATATTCGCTGCTCTGTGATTCCGTATCATCTTTGTGATGCCACCACGCCCCGTGGGTGGACCGCAACCTTCGGCTGCTATAAGAACCATATTGGGGAATGTTTATTTTACGGTGATCGTAATAGTTTTGGATTTTTTGTTGTAGATTCCTTTTCCTTTGGCGGTAACGGTAATCTTGTATTTGCCTTTTGGAGTGCCTTTTTTGATGGTAACTTGACCTTTGGCTGAGACGGTCACATATTTTGGTTTTGATGACTTATATGAAACCTTTCCCTGAGCTTTTGTTACCTTAACCGTGAAGGTTTTTGCTTTTTTCTTTACTGCCGAAGCTTTAATCTTCTGATTTTTGGTAACTACTTTCAGTGGATTGGATGCTTTCTTTACGGTAAGTGTAACTACCTTTGACGTTTTTCCGGTTTTGATCGTGATTTTCACTGTACCGGCAAACTTCTTCGGAACAGTTACCTTACCAGAAGAAGATACTTTTACTTTGGCATTGTTGCTCTTATAAGTAAGTTTCGCTCCATTAGAGGCTTTTGCACCGATTGTCCAGGACTGGCTTTTGGAAGCGCTGGCTGTCATGGTTTTGTCGGATGCCTTGATGGTAACACCGGTTGTTTTTTTGTCAAGTAAAACAAAAGTAACATTGCCGCTCTTTCCTGCATATTCCTCTTCTGCTGCGGAGCCGGAATAACCATAAACCGTTATAGGTGTACTTCCAAACGCCTTAGCTCCTATGTATGTAACATTCGCCGGTATCGTGATGCTTTTTAGGGATGGACAATCATTGAATGCCCATATACCAATCTCACGCAGCCCGGTACCGAGAGTTACACTTGAAAGCGAACTGCAGCCTTCAAATGCACTGATTCCTATTTTCTTTATAGTATTTGGAAGAACAATGCTTTTCAGTTTGACACAGCCCTGAAAAGCCTCCCTATATATCTCCTGCAATTTTTTAGGTAAAACAATACTTTCCAGATTTTTGCAGTTTTCAAATGCACCCTGTCCTATCGTGGTTACTGTATCCGGCACGACAACATTTCTTACTGTTCCGTTACTCATGATATTAAATATATCTGCCGCAAGACCAACTACAGGTAATTCCTTTCCATCAATCTCTCTTGTGGCAGGAAGCTCAATTACTTCCGGAAATCCCGCAGTATTCCATGCTGTTAAGAGAATCACACCATCATTGGTATCATTCTTCGTCCATGAATAATAAACCCCTTTATAGAATTGAGATTGATAAGCCGAATCGTCTGCTTCATAGGCCACCGCCTGGTCTGTAAAATCTGCCGCGGAAACGCTGCCGCCGCAAAGGCTCACTGCCATCAATGCAGAAAGACCGAATGCTGCAATTTTTTTGATTTTCATACGCTTACTCCTTTTCTGTTTTTGTTACTACCACGATACCAAAAAAAGAGAAGAAAAGCAACTGGCTTTGTATAATTTTCCCCCGGTTGAAGATGATACTGAGTGAGAGATGAATGAATACGCTGGTCCAAGGAAAATATCATTCAAAGTGATTTATGTTATATAACGAAAAAGAGAACAACATCCTGTTTCATTGACACGTTGCATTTCCGGATTCTTCCCGCGCATCTATGGATGACTGCTTTTGCAAACTCGCACCTGTCGGTGCTCAAACAGTGCAACGCAGTCATCATTAGCGCAGTCAGAATCTACGGAAATTTACCAGGTCAATTCAGCAGGATGTTGTTTCTTTTTCTGTGTATAGAATATTTTAGTTTTGAATGGTGTTCTCTTTTTTGCCAGGTAGATATCCTAATATTCGCTGCTCTGTGGTTCCGTATCATCTTTGTGATGCCACCACGCCCCGTGGGAATTTTCGCAGCCTTCGGCTGCTGGCCGGCGAGGCCTTCCCGGTTATGGGGAAGCGGAACTGGTTGTGATAATAAGAGAGAGAAAGAAAAAAATATCTTATATGAAAATACAGGACACGCGGACTGGGAATATCTGCTTAACAAAAATATACGACTGTCTTGAAATAATATCCGCTCCGTTTACAGAACTCAGCAAGGTTTCCGTAAATTTCGTACATGCTAGCTGCGGTTGCGGAGCATCTGTCTGAGCGACAGCGAGTTATGCGAAGCAACCGCTAATAAGCGCATGTACGAAATTCGGAAACGCAGCGTGTTCAGTAAACGTAGCGGATATTCATTTACAAACAGACAGTATGAATTTTTCAAGCACAAATTTCCATTTCTGCGTCCATACTATTCCTGAGTATCTTTCTCTGCTTCTCTCATTTTCCTCATCAGCTCCGCCAGCTCGCTATATTTCCCTGTTACATAGCCGTAGTTCTGTGCCTTGTGCGGCAGCTGACAGTTCGTGCAGTCTTTAATTCCCTTCTCGGTCATTCTGAAATTCCCGCCACATTTATCTCCCAGTGCATACAGCGGACAGTAACAGAACAGACAGTTAAAATTCTCCGGATCAGCTCCTGCATGACACGGAAAATATTCACATTCTTTATTACTGAAAAAAGCATAATGTTTTCCTTCCCAATACGGTTTCTCCATTTTGATTCTCCCTTTACATAAGCATTTCTGATCTATTTCGCTTGACACATTGCCCTTTAGTGTGCTAACCTACAAACAAAGGAAGCGGTTTTGTACCACTTGGCTATTCATTAGTCTTGAGTGGGTTACTCGCTTCTTTTTTAATATCCACAACATCATACAAATACATCCTACCATTGGATGCCTGATTTATTATGAGGTTGGCTGAATATATATTATATAAGCCTGTTCTTTCCTTATTATCATATAACGGTACTGCAAATCTTGTTATATAGTAATACCATCCATTTTTCGCATCTTCTGAATGCTTTTGTTTATGATTTTCGCAAAACACTTTTTGAGATGCAATCTCTATCATTTCTTTAATTCCCTGTGCCGCATTCGCCTTTGCCTTTGCTCTGGCACCTTTCATTCTCCGGGTATATCTGGAATTGCTATATTCATCCGGAAATTTATTTCCGATATAAACTCTGTCTTTAGTTTTAACAATTTCAATAAGTTCCCCAACATACCTCTGAAGATAACATTCTACCTCATTCCAATCGATATTCTGCTTATTATTAAATATAATTTTCGGCAAAACCACTACTTCATTTCCATAGTTATCTTTTATAATTTTAAGTTCTTTCATTATACCTCTTTTATACTGTATAATTTGCTTTCTGCATTAAACTTCTGAATTTCCCATTCATATATCCATACATTCTCTTAATTGCAAATTATCATCTTTTTCACTACAAGGCAATAAAAAAACATCGTAAAATTCTCTCAAAATTCGACATATACGCTCATTTTATCAAAACCCCTTCACGAATTCCTAAGAACAAAGCGGACAAGTCCGCTTCAAACTCCCTGAATCCCTCAATCTTTGAGGGACTTGTTACGCTTTGCGCGCCAGATGCAGTCTGCTTCAGCAGACATGTTCCTCATGCATCTGGTCGCATCCTCGCGGAGCGTTTTTATGTAATAGGAACATTACGGAGTAATTTCCTATTACATAAAAAAAATCCAGTCACGGCTCTGCCGAACTGGTCATCTTCGAATCTTGTTATGAGGATTTGCGATACTGCTCCGGGGTAGACAATGAATCCGTTCATAATATGCGGAGGGAACGAATGCATCCGGAGTAGTACCGCCTGCCATTTAATCATACCCCTAAAGGGTTCTGGTCTGTGGTGGCAAAACCACAAACACATAGGTATAATTCATACGAACAGGCGAATTCCATAAAAAAATGCCTGCTTCCAATCAGCAGACAACACTTTGGGTTGCGGATACCCTAAGTTGGTTGTTACACTTTACACGGAAGTTTAACCTCGCCATACAAAGCAGGTTTCCTGACTTCAGGATCATTGCTCCCTTTCCCCTTCTCATACTATGTACAATGGGATAATGAAAAGTCGCTCCTCTGTTACAGTGACCGGATCGCTCAGGACTTGCACCTGATTCCCTCTTCAGATTGCTACGCGGACAACAATCTGCACTTCATATGTTCAATATGGAATTATACTGACATCATAATAACACTGCCTCTTTCACATGTCAACCATTTTCAGTATATTTGTCAATTTTTTATCAAATACCCGGAGACTCTTTCCACACTTCACGGAAACTGGTATTTTTTCAATCCTTTCTGCCTTTTTTCTTTTCCTGAATCTGCCTGTCGCAACTGACTCTGACTTGCTTTTTATTCCTGTCTCCCCTATACTTAATTCAAGAATGTCTCGGATGATGATTTATCCGACAAAACTAAAAAAGTAAAAGCTCACTTTGTTTTCAGGAGGTTTTTTATGATACAGGATATCGCGCCACATACATATCACAATGAATACAAACCGGTTCCGCCGGATGCCGACAGCACCATTCTTGTCTACGATGGAAGAAGTGTGCTTCTCTCTCAGTCGAATGGAGATTCCGAAAATCCGGATGACCCGTTCCATCTTCCGCACTTCGCCGAACTTGACGGAAAGCTCCCGGATCTTTACAGCAACTATATCTATCTTTTCTCAATTGATAAGGAACGTTTTTATCTGATTCCGGATCTCGACACCGCCCTGCTGCCCGGTTATACATTTTACGATGTACGTATTCTCCGTGGCGCAGAGCCAAAGTATCTGGCATTCGCTGCCATCACCGGTTACCAGCTCTTTTTCTGGTACAAAAACCGGCGCTTCTGCGGCTGCTGCGGAAAACCAATGAAGCACGATACGAAAGAACGTATGATGTACTGTCCTTCCTGCGGACGCCAGGAATATCCGGTTCTGATGCCGGCTGTGATCGTTGGCATCACCAACGGTGACAAAATCATTTGTTCCAAATATGAAGGCAGGAGCTTTAAACAATATGCTCTGATCGCCGGTTTCGCAGAAATCGGCGAAACAATCGAAGAAACTGTCCATCGCGAGGTCATGGAGGAGGTTGGTCTGAAAGTCAAAAATCTCCGCTATTATAAAAGCCAGCCATGGTCCTTCTCCGGCACTCTGCTCTTTGGATTTTTCTGCGATGTAGACGGTGATGATACGTTGACCGTAGATCGCGAAGAGCTTTCCATGGCAGAATGGTTCGAACGTGACAAAATCATCGGACAGGATAACGACAGCAGCCTTACTAACGAAATGATGATGGTCTTCGCCGCCGGCAAAGAACCAAAATAAAACAAAATCCGGCAGCTTTCACAGCCCACTCTTTTTTGTATATAATTGCACAAATATCTGGTCTTTTTTATCAAATTTCGGTATAATAAATACAATTATCATTCTGTTGGAGTATTATCATGAAAAAAATTGCATTTATCACAAATGGCCAGGCCCGATACCTGACCCATGAATGGCTTCATGGATATCGACGCTATATCTCTGACCATCATTCTGATATAGATTTATATATTTTTCACTGTTTTGGAAATTTCAGCCAGGATCAAAGCTATAATATCGGAGAACATAACATTTTTCGACTTCCCCGCCTGTCAGACTTCGATGGGATTCTTCTGGATCTTGCTCTTATTTCCGATCATGAACTTAAGGAAGAAATCATAATCCGTGCCCGAAGAACCTCGGTCCCTGTCATTTCTCTTCTGGCTAAAGTACCGGATCTTTATTTCTCCGGAATTGACAACTACCATGCAACCTGCTCTCTGATGGAACATCTGATTACCGAACATGGCTGTACAAAGCTCAATTATGTCGGCGGAATCATCGGAAATTATGAAAATCGGCAGCGTTTTCTTGCCTACAGGGATACTCTCAGAAAACATGGAATCCCTTTCGATCCAAACCGCATATATGAACATAATTACGAAGTCGAGACAGGTCTCAGAGCTTTTGCTGCATTTCAGGACAAAGAGCTTCTTCCTGATGCTTTTGTGTGTGCCAACGATAACATTGCTGCCGGCGTCTGTCTTGCGGCACAGGAAGCAGGATTTTCTGTTCCGGACAACTTTCTTGTAACCGGATTTGACAATACCACAAGGGCTATAAACTTTTATCCGCCTATCACGACTGTTGAATTTTCCAAAGCACATATTATGTATAATGCACTGGGGCTTCTTGCTGATATCTGGAATGGCACCGGTAAATCTTCGCAGGTTTTTTCACCTACCCGTTGCATATACCGTGAAAGCAGTGGGTGTACCTCCCTCTTTCCTGCTGATCCCGGAAAATATGTTTCCAGTCAGATTATGGCAGAAGTCCGTCAGGGAAATATGCTCAACTGGATGATGGAACTGGATCGTTTCCTTCTTGACTGCAACAGTTTCACCGAGCTGGCAGACCATCTGCATACATGGCTCACCAGGCATGAATGCGGAAGCCTGTATCTGCTCATGAATCCGGATATCTTTATGCTCGAAAATGTGGACAGTCTCCCTGAAGTTCCGGATGACATCTATAAAAGTATCGGCTACCCCGACCGCATGACTGTCGTTTATCCACATACATCTGCCGGTGAAGCGGTTCAGATAGATTTATCAAAAGGAGAACTTCTTCCCGATGCGGACAATTCGGAAACTGCACATATTTACCTTTTTGCCCCTGTGCATTTCCGTGAACGTGAAATAGGTTATCTGATTCTCGAAAACTGTGATTATCTGACAGAGCATCAGTTTCTTTTTGAGACACTGAACACCTTTGCAACTGCCATAGAAGCACTCTACGGAAAGCTGATTCTGAGAAAAAAGACGAAGCAGCTGTCACAGCTTTATATTCACGATTCGCTTACCGGACTTTATAACCGTATGGCTTACGAAAAATTAGCACTTCCATTGTTTCAGAAATGCATGGATGAATCCCGTTCTGTCGGAATCCTGTTTATTGATGCCGATCATCTGAAATATATTAATGATAATTTCGGACACGATATGGGAAATCTTGCTATCAGCAATATTGCTTCTGTCATCCAGAGCCATTGTCCGCTCAATGCAATTGCCATGCGTTATGGAGGCGATGAATTTGTATGCGTCATTCCCGGCACAGACCAGGAACAGCTCGTGTTATTAGAACAACAGATTACTGATTCACTGTCTGTCCTGTCGGAGAATAATCTTTTCGCTTTTCCGATTGAAGCAAGTATTGGCTTTGTTATCGCAGACAATCCTGAATTATCACTTAACGACTATATCAATTTTGCCGACGAAAAAATGTACGCATCCAAAAAAGCACGCAGAGCAACGCGTAAATAAGCAGATATAAAGTACACTTTTTATCAGAGGGGTTTTATAATGAAAAAAATAGCTTTTATCACGGATGGCTGGGAGCGTTATGTCACCTATGCCTGGATTGAGGGATACCGCCGCTACACGGCAGAGCATCCGCTTACTGCTGACCTGTATGTATTTCACAGCTTTGGCAACTTCAGCCAAGACCAGAATTTCAATACAGGCGAATGTAATATCATCCAGCTTCCCGATCTTTCTACTTTTGACGGGATCATTCTGGATCTTGCAAACATTCTAAATATTTCTGTTAAAGAAAAAATTGTCGAACTTGCTGCAAAAGCTTCTGTACCTGTTGTTTCTCTTATGGAAAAGATTCCCGGAATGTATTTTTCCGGTATCGACAATCAGAGCGCTGTCCGCACACTGGTCGAGCATCTGATCACCAGACATCACTGCCGGACAATCAACTATATACACGGTCCGGAATCAAGCTATGAGGATCAGCAGCGTTTTCTTGCTTACAGGGATACTCTCCTGAGTTATAAAATTCCTTTTGAGCCGGGACGTGTAACAGGTCAGAATTACGAAATCGAAACCGGCATTCATGCTTTTTATGAATTCAGGGACAAAGATCTGCTCCCTGATGCTTTTGTATGCGCCAATGATAATATTGCTGTAGGTGTCTGTCTGGCAGCCGAAGAATCCGGATACAAAATTCCTGATGATTTTCTCATAACAGGATTTGACAACGAAAACAAAGCATCTTTCTTTAATCCACGTATAACAACTGTCGGTTTTTCCAAAGCAGAAGTTATGTATAATGCCCTGAAACTTTTTCATGATATATGGAATGACATAGATGTTTCCGATCATATTTATGCCCCTGTCACACATGTATTTCAGGAAAGCTGTCACTGTACTCCTGTCAATCCGGCTGATCGCGGTCAGTATGTTGCAAATAGCATTATGTCTGAAGTACACCAGAGTGATATGCAGAACTGGATGATGGAGCTTGACCGTTATCTGCTTGACTGTACCAGTTTCACCGAACTCGCAGAGCATTTGCATACCTGGCTTTCCACCCATGGCTGCGGAAACCTGTCTCTGCTTATGAATCCGGATATTTTTCTTCTGGAAAAAATCGATGCACTTGCTGAAATTCCGGATGATCTGTATCTGGATTTCGGATATCCAAAGCAGATGACTGTCGTTTATCCATGTACCGGAAATGAAGCAGGCGAACTGAATCTTTCCACAGGGAAACTGCTTCCGGAAGTCTCCGGGTCCGGCATCCCAAATGTATATTTCTTCGCTCCGGTTCATTTCCGCGAACGTGAGATTGGCTATCTGGTTCTCGAAAACTGCGATTATCTTCTTACGCATCAGTTTCTTTTTGAGACACTGAACACCTTCCGCACTTCCATCGAAGCGCTTTACGGAAAACTGATCCTCCGAAAGAAAAACAGGCAGCTTTCTCAGCTTTACATCCACGATTCCCTTACAGGGCTTTATAATCGTATGGCATATGAAAAGCTGGCGCTGCCTGTATTTAATCAGTATATGAAAAATAAAAAACCTGTCGGGATCATGTTTATTGATGCCGACCATCTGAAATATATCAACGACACTTTCGGACATGATATGGGAAATCTTGCAATCAGCAGCATCGCATCTGTCATCCGGCAGCACTGCCCTGCCAATTCTGTCTCCATGCGCTATGGCGGAGATGAATTTGTATGTGTGATACCGGACTACGATCAGACACAGCTGCAAAAGCTTAAACAAAATCTCCTTGATTCCCTCGCCACGCTTTCCAGGAACAGCCGTATGGCATTCCCTATCGAGGCAAGCATCGGATTTGTGGTTGCAGATGATTCTGTCTTCTCACTCAATGACTACATAAATCTTGCTGATGAAAAAATGTATGCCGAGAAAAAAGAACGCAAAGCAACTCGTCAATAACTTAGAGAAGTTTTTTATTATGATACCATATATCACCAGCGTCCGAAAAGAAAAGTTATATTCTTCGTGGCCTTATAGACCACGAAGACATCCACTCTGATTACCTTCGGGACAATCTTTCCAAATGGAATATTGATGAGAACAAAGTGGACAAGTCCGCTTTAAACTTCCTGAATTCCTCAATCTTTGAGGGACTTGTTACGCTTTGCGCGCCAGATGCAGTCTGCTTCAGCAGACATGTTCCTCATGCATCTGGTCGCATCCTCGCGGAGCGTTTTTGTATTTAAAAAATTCACTCTATTGTTTCTATTGTTATCGCTACATCTGCTTCAATCTTTTCTTCAAGATCATACACGGCATTGGTAATCACCGCTTCACCATCGTTCACAAAAACACTGATCTGGTTCGGATTCACATACACTTCGATTTCAAATCCTTTCATCTCCGGTGTCTCAAATTTCACTCTGTGATTCGGATATTTTCCAAAAAGGCAGCTTCTGTCAGTACAGATTTTATCCCCTTTTCTGGAAATCACATATCCTCCGACATCTACTTTATCCCCATCCTCCAGGGAAAATCTCAGACGATATCCACTTTCGTCCGCCTCAGATGGTGCGGAGATTTCTTTTGTATATGCCGCCTGAACATTCGGATGAACGCGAAAATAGATATGATTTTCTTTTACTTCTACAACACGTGGAATACACATCATTCCCTGCCATTTCCCATCCACCGGCTCCGGCATACGAAGCCACGCAGTCAGGATTCTTCTTCCCTCCTCATCGAGGGTGCTCTGTGGTGCATAAAGGTCTGTTCCATAATCCAGAAACTGATATTCTTCCGGCAGTTCCATCGCACAGGTTTCTTTATCAAATTTCACCTGCATACAGACGGTCTGTGCATCCTCTGCTTTTCCGTCTTTAAATAACTGCATCGGTGAAAAGATTACTACCTGCCTGTTATCTACTTCAAAATAATCCGGACATTCCCACATCCAGCCGAAGTTTTCTCTGGTTACAGAATTCGCAAATTTCCATTCTTCTCCATCTGTACTTGTAAAGAACAAAAGTTTTCCCTGTTTGTCTTCAATGGTGCTTCCAAGTACCATGTACCATCTCTCACCGTCTTTCCAGACTTTCGGGTCTCTTGTGTGGCGTGCATCTCCGATTCCCTCATCATGAATGACTGGAATCACCGTCTTTTTGTCTTTAATATTATCAAAATGAAAGCCATCTTCTGAAGTTATCTTAAGCTGTGCGGAAACAAAATGTTCATCCACACACAAATTGATATCCTCCGGATTTTCTGTAAGATAATTCACACCGGTATAATACAGCTGCATTTTGCCATCTTCTTCAATGGCGCTTCCGGAAAAACATCCACTCCGGTCATCTGTTTTGCTTGGAAACAGTGCAATCCCCTGTTCTTCCCAGTTCACCAGATCTTTGCTGACAACATGTCCCCAGTGCATCCGTCCCCAGCGCGGCGCATATGGGAAACACTGGTAAAAAAGATGATACATACCTTTGTAATATATAAAGCCATTCGGGTCATTCATCCAGTAGTCTTTCGGTTTTACATATATTTTCTGCATATTCTACTCACTTTCTATTTTTCTATGAATGGACTGATTACTTCCATTGCTTTTTCTGCTTCAGTGCCTTCTGCATGAATTCTCAGATCAACCGCTTTGGACAGATCCACGCTGAAAATTCCCATGATTGATTTTGCATCAATCACATATCTTCCGGACACAATGTCTACATCACAGTCCAGACGCGTCACAGCATTGACAAAATCTTTTACTCTTTCTATTGTCCCTAAATAAATCTTTACTTCTCTCATTATCAACGTCACTCCTATAAATAATTCATCTCAGTTTCTTTATCAAAGAAATGAATCTTGGATGGCATAAATACAAATTCAATTTCATCTCCAACCTGGCTGATCTCATATTTAGAAACTCGTGCAACTGCCTGACAACCTCCGAACTGGAAGTACAGGTTATTCTCATTTCCCATGACTTCTGTATCTGTGATCACAGCTTTCATTTTATTTTCTTTATAAAGTTCCAGGTTCTGTCCATCCATTTTGAGATCTTCTCCACGGATACCAAGTGTCATCTCGCCTTCTTTACCATTCAGTTTCTTAAGAATAGCTTCCGGAAGCATCAGTTTATTTCCGTCTTCAAATGTTACTTCGTTTCCTTTTAAGGTAACATCAAAGAAGTTCATCTGCGGGGATCCTATAAATCCCGCAACAAATTTATTTACCGGATGATCATATAATTCCATTGGTTTTCCAACCTGCTGGATCACGCCCTCTTTCATGATGACGATACGATCAGCCATAGTCATGGCTTCAACCTGGTCATGTGTAACATAGATCGTCGTTGCACCCATTTCACGATGCAGCTTGCTGATCTCTGTTCTCATGCTGACACGAAGTTTTGCATCCAGATTGGACAGTGGCTCATCCATCAGAAATACCTTCTGATTTTTTACTATTGCACGTCCCAGTGCAACCCTCTGTCTCTGACCTCCAGAAAGATTCTTCGGTTTTCTGTAACGGAATTCCTGCAGTCCCAGGATATCAATTGCCCAGTCTACTTTTTTCTTGATCTGGTCTGCTGGCATCTTCATGTTCTTCAGCCCGTATCCGATATTTTTTTCTACGGTCATATGCGGATACAGAGCATAGTTCTGGAATACCATCGCAATACCACGGTCTCTCGGTGCTGTCTCGTTCACTCTTTTGCCGTCAATATACAGATCTCCTTCTGTAATCTCTTCGAATCCGGCAATCATACGAAGTGTTGTGGATTTTCCACATCCAGACGGTCCTACAAATGCGATAAATTCTTTTTCTTCTATATTAAGATTAAAATCATCTACTGATTTGTGTTCTGCTCCTGCATATTTTTTTCCGATATGTTTAAATTCTATAAAACTCATAATTCATTAACCCTCCTTGGAACCAGTTGATGTTACACCTTCTACAATCTGTTTGGAGAACAGTGCATAAATAATAATAACAGGGATTGTGATCAGTGTGATGACTGCAAGTGTCTGTCCCATTGTTGTATTGTCATTGGATGTTATGGAGTTCAGACCAATCTGCGCGGTCAGAAGATCACTGGATGTAAATACAAGTGACGGCCAGAGATAGTCATTCCATACTCCAAGGAATGTAAACACACTGACAGTTGCAACGACTGTCTTTGACATTGGCAATACCATGGTAAAGAAATATTTTACCGGACTGCAGAAGTCAAGCTGTGCAGCCTCATAAACATCATCCGGCAGACTTACGAAAACCTGTCGGAACAGAAAGATATTAAACGGATTCACGATCATTGGAAGTACATATCCAAGCACGGTATTCAGTAGTCCTGCTTTTGCAATGATCAGAAAGTGTATCGTGATAACAGTTTCTGTCGGTACAATCAGAAGCATCATGATGATCAAAAGCCACTGGTCGCGGAATGGAAAGTTAATCTTTGCAAGTGCATAGCCTGCAAGTCCGTTTACAATAACCCCAAGTACGATCAGCAGTGCCGCATATCCCAGAGTATTAATCATGTAACGAAGGAAATTGGTATCTGTCAGAATCGTAATATAGTTTTCAAAATAATTTCCATTTAAAGCAGGAGGAATAAATGCTGCTATGGAATTCATATCTGCTGTGATCGCTGCATCTGGTTTAAAGGAGTTTGCAAGCATCCATATAACCGGAAACAGGAAGAATACAGAGAGTAGTAGCAAAACAACTGCCAGAATCCAGTTAAATGTTTTTTGCTTTTTTGTTAACATGTTTTTTCTCCTCCTTTCCTTTGGTCAGTACATTCTGTATGATCGTCAGGATAACAACAAATATTGTAAATACAATTGCCATTGTTGATGCAAGTCCCATCTCCCAGTTCATTGTGCCGGTTTCATAAATATCATATACAAGTGTGTATGTTGAGTGATCCGGTCCTCCACCTGTCATGACCATCGGCTGTACCAGCATACGGAACGCACCGATTGTAACGGTGATAAAAACGAAAACGCAGAGAGGTTTCAGTTCCGGAAGTGTAATGTCTTTAAATTTCTGCCATCCACTTGCATGATCCATTTCTGCTGCTTCATAAAGTGCCGGATTAATATTCTGGAGTCCACCAAGGAAGATGATCATCTGATATCCGACACCCTGCCATACACTCATAACTGCGATGGACGGAAGCGCCTGCTTCGCACTATGGATAAATGGCTGTGCATTGATTCCAATGTGTGCAAGCATTGTATTTAAGATTCCTTCCGGGCTGTAGATGTCCATCCAGAGTGTGGATACAACTGCCAGAGACATTACAACCGGGATAAAAAATGCTACTTTGAAGTATTTTTTACAATGTGTAACTTTGTTGATTGCAAGTGCCAGAACAAGTGCTCCGATACACTGGCAAGGAACGATGATAATTACAAATTTCACCGTATTGAAGAAGGATTTTACAAACAGTTCATCCTTAAAAATATTAATGTAGTTTTCAAGGCCCACAAAATGTGTCATATCCGGATTCAGCGCAAAGTAATCTGTAAAACTGAATACCAGTGTCAACACCATCGGCAGGAATAAAAACAGCGTAAGAAGTATCAGTGCCGGGCCAAAGAAAGCCATTCCTAAGATTGATTCTTTTTTCTTCATTATTTTCTCGTATAACGTTCCAGTTTCGCGTTAATCCTTTCTACAGATTTATCCAGTTCTGTCTGTGCATCTTTGCCGCCCAGTCCGACACTTTCAAGTGCCTGCTGGAAAGATGTACTTACCTGTGGATATACAGGAGTTTTTGGTCTCGGATGTCCATATTTACTTAACTGTTGATACAGAGCATTGTAGTTTTCATCTGTCTGGAATATATCAATCTGTTCAAACGCTTTGTATGTAGACGGAAGTGATTTTGCTTCATTCCAGATTCTTACACCACTTTCCACACCACTCATCCATTTGACCAGTTCTGTTGCACCTTCAATATTGTCTGTTTCTGAAGATGCTGCAAATGCCCAGGAGCCTGTCGGTGTATATCTTTCACCATCCCAGTCATCACCAACTACATATGGTGCAACGCCAAGATTCACATCCGGATAGTTCTCGTAGATTGTGTTGACTTCCCACGCACCGTCAAATTTGAAGGCTGCTCTTCCACTTTCAAACAGATTCTCGATCGGAGCTTCGGACATGTATTTGTTCTCTACAATCTGGTGGAAATAATTCATGACCTCAACATTCTTCTCCGAATTAAAGTATCCATCCACTGTCAGTCCGTCTTCACTTACCAGGTTTCCACCATTTGCCCAGATGAATGGAGCATAATAATAAATACTTGCTTCACCTACCGGGAATGTCATGTCGATCGGATAACCATTCTTCTCATCCATCAGCGGTTTCAGCTTAGCCAGAATATCCATAAATTCTGATGTCGTCCACGGATGATCTGCATCCGGAACCTCAATTCCGGCTTCTTCCAGAATATCTTTGTTGTAGTAAAGACCTACACTGGATTCCATAACTCCAAGTGCATAAAGCTTATCATTATAAGTACCCTGTTCCAGAATGGATTCCAGATATTCTCCTCTTTCTTCCTCTGTCAGCTCTGCAAGTGGCTGTATGATCCCGTTCGCTGCATAAGCTGCCACATTCGGTCCGTCCAGGGTAAGCACATCCGGAAGCCCTCCTGACAGTACAGAAGAATTTACCTTATCTGAATAACCGCCTCCACTGTCATTTCTCGGAATAAATTCAATATCTGCGAAATATTTACCATTATATTTCTCATTAAAGCTGTCTACAGATTCCCTGTAAACCTGTCCTTCCGGAGTATCCTCAATACTGTGGACCCAGATTGAAAGATACTGTTCGCCCTCATCATATCCTGCCACATCGCCGGGCTTTACTTCTTTTTTCTGACATCCTGTAAGACTGACTGCCATAGCCAGACCGGCAAGAAAAATCAGTTTCGCTTTCTTCATGTGCTCCTCCTTTTCCCTGTGCTCGTTCTACGTTACCGGTAAAGTTACCGGTTACTTTATGGTTTGATAATATCACAGCAATTCTGTCAAGTCAACAATCATATGCAATTTCATTGCTTTATACAAATTTCATATCTCCACTTTGTAAAGTTTTTACAAAACCGGTTACTTAACCGTTTCTGTTGATTGTTTTTATTGTTCTGTTTTGAAATTTCTGCTATACTGTTATCATAAAAGTAATTGACTTCTCACTATAACATGGTAAAATTTTATTTTATCGAAAGGAACCTGATATGGGTAAAAAAAATATAACTTTCAGTGACATCGCAAAATATACCGGTTTTTCCAAAACAACCATTTCCAGATATTTTAATAATCCGGACTCTCTTACCCTGGAAAACCAGCAGATCATTGCGACTGCTCTTGAAAAATTAAACTATAAGGAAAACAAAGTCGCGAGAATACTCGCGAACGGAAAAACAGAGTTTATAGGAATCATTATTCCGAACCTTTATATGCACTACTATTCAGAAATCTTGAATCAGATACTGAAGACCTACGACTCTTTCGGATATAAGTTTCTCGTATTCACCGGAGATGACCACGAATCAACCGAACGAAAATATATACAGGAACTTCTTGCATACAAAATCGAAGGCATGATCATTCTGAGTCACACAATTCCTTCCATAGAACTTGCTTCTTATAATATTCCAATCGTAACGATCGAGCGTGAAGATCAGTATGTGAGCAGTGTCAACACAGACAACTATATGGGTGGTGTACAGGCAACCAGTCTTCTTGCCAAGACAGGTGCCGATATCCTGATCCATATCAATGCAGATATTCCCAGGCAGACACCATCCTACGAACGTATTCGGGGATTTTCTGATATCTGCAAGGAATACAACATTCCTCATGAAATGATTCTTACAGATACCGGACATACTTATGATGAAACATCCCGGATTCTCAAAGACCTTCTTGAAACAATCGATACCAAATATAAAGGAAAAACAAAAGGGATTTTTCTTCCGAACGATACCTTCGCCAACATTATGCTCAACCATCTGATTCAAAAGTATGGCTGCCTGCCTGATGATTACAAGATTATTGGGTTCGATGACTCTCCCGTTTCAAGAGAGGCAATCATCCCGATCAGTACTGTCGGACAGCAGATTGACAAAATCGCTTTATCTGCCATGGACATTCTGAATAACCAGATTGAAGAACGGCATAAAAGAAAACCAACTCTGTCTGTCGAACCAACGCATAAAATCATACCGCCAATTCTTATTAACCGAAAAACAACCCTTCCTGTTGAACACTGAACAACAGGAAGGGTTGTTTTATCTAAACATCTTAACTTTATGCATTTCTGAAACGGCTTAAAAATTCTTTTGTCAGTTCTTTCTGCGGATTTTCAAAGATCTGCTGAGATGTACCTTCTTCTACGATGACTCCGTCGCCCATGAAGATTACATGCTTCGCAACGTCTCTGGCAAATGCCATCTCATGTGTGACGATAATCATTGTCAGACCATCTTTTGCAAGCGTCCGCATAACCTCCAGTACTTCTCCGACCATCTGCGGATCCAGTGCGGAAGTCGGTTCATCAAAAAGCAAAATCTCAGGCTCCATCGCAAGTGCTCTCGCGATTGCAACTCTCTGCTTCTGTCCGCCGGAAAGCTGTTTCGGTTTCGCATTGATATATGGTGCCATACCAACTTTTTCCAGATACATCATCGCATTTTTGTGCGCTTCTTCTTTGCTCTTTTTCAAAACTTTTTCCTGTCCGACCGTGCAGTTCTTAAGAACGGTCATATTGTTAAAGAGATTAAAATTCTGAAACACCATACCGACCTTTGAACGGTATTCAGGAACATTTACATGCTTGTCCATGATATTTGTTCCGTGATAACGGATCTCACCGCAGGATGGCGTCTCCAGAAGATTCATACAGCGCAGCAAAGTGGATTTACCGGAACCTGACGGTCCGATGATGCAGGTAACATCCTTTGGTTTTACAGAGAAATCAATATCTTTTAAGATTTCGTTGTTTCCGAAGGATTTTCCCAGATGCTGTACTTCAAGGATTGTTTCACTCATTCTCTGTCATCCTTCCTTTCTCTGTAAGAATACATACCGCTGGTATGTGTCAGTGTATCCGCTGTAGCCAGATCGTAGTTATCCGGTCCGTCCATCTTGTGTTCCAGCACACGCAGAATACGGGAACAGGTAAAGGTCATGATGAAGTAAATGATCATCGCAATCGTGAAGGATTCAAAGTATGTATAAAGTGCACCTGCTACACCTTTGGTCGTGTAGAACAGTTCAACTGTACCGATAATGGAAAGTACGCAGGTATCTTTGATGTTGATGATCAGGTTGTTGCCGATCTGTGGCATAATATTTCGAAGTGCCTGCGGAAGAATGACATTGATCATAGTCTGTACATGTGTCATACCGATTGCTTTTGCACCTTCTGTCTGTCCAGGATCGATTGAAAGGATTCCTCCGCGGACAGTCTCTGCCATATATGCACCTGTGTTGATCGACACGATAAAAATTGCCGCAAACCACATGGACATATTGATATTAAACACTGCCGCACTACCGAAGTAAATAAACATTGCCTGTGCCATCATCGGAGTTCCACGGAAGAACTCCACATAGCAGGCAAGAATAAATTTCACAATTTTAATCAGGATCTTTTTGGCTGTTGAATCATTCTTATCAACCGGGATCGTCTGCACGATGCCAACCAGAAAACCAATGATACATCCAAAAAGCGTTCCCACCAGTGCCAGCCACATGCTGACTCCGGCTCCCTTCGCAAAAGAAGGACCATATTGCTGAAGAAGATAGATGATTCTTCCCCCAAAACTCTCAGGCAGCATTTTGCTCCTCCTTTATGATTCGGAAAGTGGCTGTACAGAAATAGCCTCATCCATCATTTTATTGAAATCATCCTCTGTCATCTCACTTAAGACACCGTTGATCGCATCTTTGAGTTCATCGTTTCCTTTTTTCAGGGAAATACCGATGTTGATGTCTTCATCAGATACTTCGAATTCTCCGTCTGTTCCTGTGAAATCAAGCAGTTTGAAATCCGGATACGCTACGCATGCTGCTTTTCCTGTAGGCATATCTGTTACAACTGCATCACATTTTCCGGCTTCAAGAGCTACCAGCATAGCCGGTGCACTTTCCTGTGCCGGAAGGATATTGCCATCCGGAATCTGCGGCAGGCAGGAATCATACCAGATCGTGTTCTGCTGAGATGTTACGGTTGCTCCTTTGAGGTCTTCTACACTTGCTGCATCTTTGTAATCACCGTCAGCTTTAACAAGAGTGATGATGGATGCATAATAGTATGGATCTGTAAAATCAACCATCTGCTGGCGTTCTTTGGTAATAGACTGTCCTGCAATTACACAGTCAACCTGTCCGGACTGTACCGCCGGTACAAGAGAATCCCAGTCAAGTTTTACGATCTCAAGATCATATCCGAGTTCATCAGCAATCTTCTTTGCCATCATAACATCATATCCATATGCATAATCGGAACTTCCGGAAATCTGAACAGCACCGTTGGAATCATCCGGCTGTGTCCAGTTATATGGTGCATATCCGCATTCCATTGCAACTTTCAGAGTTTTCTTGTCATCCGCGCTGACACTCTGCACTCCAAATACTCCGCATGTCATGGATGCCGCCACTGCAGCAACTGTCATCATTCTCCACATTTTGCTCTTTCTCATTTTCGTTTCCTCCTGAAATGTATATTTTTCATCCATATGTCCTTTCGGAACATATCACCATAAGTGAATCGTTCCAGAATTTTTTCTGAAACAAAAAAGAGCGCACGAAACTATTAAGTGCTCCGTTGCGCTTTTGCATCATTTTAATACTTTATATACAGAAAGTCAAGAAAAAAAGCAGTTCCCGAAGGAACTGCCTTTGCTTTTTACTTATGAAGGTCTTCTTACAGAAAGGATTGTTCTGTAAGTAGCATCATTGCTGATCTTGATACCATCTCTGGAGTTGGATGCATGTACAATCTGTCCGTTACCCATGTAAATTGCAACGTGTCCGCCATAGCAGATCAGGTCGCCCGGCTGAGCATCTGCATAGGAAACTTCTGTTCCCCAATTCTGCTGCTCATAAGATGTTCTCGGAAGGCTGTAGCCAAACTGTGCATAAACACTCTGTGTAAATCCTGAACAGTCAGCACCGCCTGTAAGGCTTGTACCGCCCCATACATACGGATTACCAACAAACTGTGTCGCATAATCTACGATTGAAGAGCCTGAACCTGAGCTGGATGAGCTGCTGGATGAAGAACTTACGCTATCCGGATCAACTGTATTATCACTGTCAATCACATTGCCGTATTCATCATACTGCACATCATCACCGGATGTAGTCTGACTCGTATCAACCTCATTACCATCTTCATCATATACGGTGTCGCCGTTTTCTGCTGCTTCATCAGCATCTACTTCGTTGCCGTCTTCATCATATACCGTCTGATCTTCCTGCTGTGCAGCTTCTTCTGCTGCTGCAGCTGCAGCGGCTTCTGCTTCTGCTTCTGCCTGACGTCTTGCTTCCTCTTCAGCTGCAATACGTTCTGCTTCAAGCTGTTCGATCTCTGCCTGCTGTTCCTGGATCAGGTTTGCATATTCATTTGCCATTTCCTGTGCATATGCGATTTCGTTATCACAGTCTGCGGAGTTGGCTTTCTTTGTGTCGATCTGTGTCTGAAGGTTTGCAGATTCCGCTTCATATTCCTGTTTCATGCCTTCCAGTTCGGATTTCTCCTGCTGGTACTGATTTCCGAGGTTTGTAACCTGTTCAATCGTATTTGCATATGTCTCAAGGCTCTTTCTGTCGTAATCGTACATCTTCTGAGTATATTCTGCTTTTGTCAGAAGATCAGAAAGATTATCTGCACTCATCATCATCTGGAACCATGCTTCGCTTCCACCTTTTTCGTACAGATACTGGATACGCTGTTTCATTGCTGCGTACTGTTTGTCTTTGGCATTCTGTGCTTTCTGAAGATCTGCCTGTGTCTGTTCGATATCAGCCTGTTTATTACTGATATCTCCCTCTAATGTCTGAATGGAAACCATGACGTTTACAAGATTTGCATCCAGTGTATTGATTTCATCCTGTAACTGCTGCTTGGCAGAATAAAGCTGATCGATCTGAGCATATGTTGCATCAAGCTGTGCGCTTGTTGCTGCCTGCTCCTCTCTCAGTTCATCTTCTCGTGACGCGCTTACGCTGACTACCTGTGCTGCTGTCATCATTAACGCCAACGTCAGGCAAACAATTCGTTTCTTCATGTTTCTCACCTCATAATCTTAATTGCTATATTCTGTAATATTTTCGAAATATCTCTTTCAAGTTCTTATACATATTAACATATAGTTCTTACGATTGCAAGAGGAAAACATTAAAAAGTTTAATATTTTGTAACATTTATTAAAAACTCCGCAAGAAATAAAGGAGTTTCCATATTCAGGAAACTCCTCTGTAACATTTCTTTCTTATTTAATTTAGAATCCAAAAAGGATTTGAAGAATCTGATCGGCTGTCTTGCTCTTAAATCCGTCCGGATCAGAAAGTGTACTGTTCCATCTCATGTAATTACCACGACGAACGAAGTTTCCGCATGCCGGACGATATTCGAATTTTTTGTAGCCGGCATATCTGCTCATATATTTTCGTGCCAGGGCAACCGCCTGACTGTCAGATTTGCCTTCCGGAGTACTGGTACCTGCGATCTGCACACCCGCATTCGGTGTGGAATGTACGATCACTGCACTCTTGTCGGAACACTGTCCGAGAACGATCCATGTATGTCCGTCATCGTATCCGATATCTCCCGGATAAAGCTTCCATTCTCTCTTTGAGAGATAATTCTGATTTACGTATTTGCCCCATTTCAAAGTATTCTGATAGTAGGAACCGATCTCTCCCGAAACAACTGTATATCCATATCCTACATTGCTTCTTGTCTGCATGACCTGATATGCTGCCCATCCCACAAATCCGGAACAGTCGAGACCCTTTGCTCTGTTAGTATCACTCAGATCACGGTAATTGTTATAATTGTAACTGCTGCTCTGACCGAGATAAAACTTCTGCCAGTTTGATTTCACACCCTTCAGTGTGGAATCGTGCCAGCCGCCACCCCAGATATAAAGTGCCTGTCCAACCGGCTGCAATGCACCCGCCAGATAATTCTTAATGGTCTTTGTTCCGGTCTGCGCAACCGGCTTCGGATCATTCTTAAAATAAGAAGTATCTACTACCGCATTGTCTGCTACGTCACTGCCGTCATAGGTCATCACGCCGGCAGAGTTGAACTTATAGCTTACACCATTGATCTTCTTTGATCCGGTAACCATCTTAAATGTCTTTGTATCAAAATAATATTTGCTTCCGTCAATCGTTACCCAGCCACCTGTTGCAATACCTGTACTGGTGTTAAAATAGTAAGTGCTTCCGCTGATGGTTTTCTTACCTGTTGCCATGACACCATTCTTGGCAAAATAGCGTTTCTGTCCTTTCGACGAGGTCATCCAGCCGGTTGCCATACGGTAATATTTTTTACGGAAATATCTGGTATATCCCTTTGAAGATGTAATAAATCCGGATTTTGCAGCTCCAGTCTTTCCATCGAAATAATACTTGTACTTGCCGATCTTCTTAAGCCCGCGGTACATTTTGCCATCACTGCCAAAATACCACTTCTGGTTTTTGGAATTCGTCATCCAGCCGGTCGCCATTGTATACTTCTTGGTATCGAAATATCTGTAAAAGTTTGTTCCGAATTTTACGAAACCGCTCACTGTAAAGCCGTTTTTCTTATTAAAGTAATAATATTTGCCGGCAATTTTCTTAAATCCGGTATACATCGCACCGGTTTTCTGGTCAAAATAGCGTCTTCTGCCTTTTGAACTCTTCATCCAGCCTTTGTAAAGTGCGCCGGTCTTTCTGTTCAGGAAATATTTCTTTCCCTTTACTGTGACCCAGCCTTTTGCTTTCTTTCCTTTTTTATAGTAAAATGTCTGACCACCCACCGTTCGGAATCCGGTCGATGCAGCCTGAGCATCTACGGTCGTTGCCTGAAATGCAAAGCCTGCTGCAAAAAGCATTACTCCTAAAAATATGCCCGCGATCCATGACTTTTTGCATACCTTTCCCATACCCATAACCTCTTTCTGTAAACAAATATAATTGTAATTTTTACAATCTTGTTACAATATTATGTAGGTATTATATCTCATGTTTTTCTTTCCGTCAACAAAAAATGTAAAACACTGTTAATATTCACTGTTAACAGCTCCAATTTCAAATAATAAAAAGGGCAGAGCCAATGGCTTCACCCTTTTGTAATATTTCACTTTTTTCTGTATAAGTATCTTTCTGATCAGAATTAAAGAAGATGTTTTCTTAATTCTGCGCCGTCCAGTGCACTTAAGTATGCCGGTGCAACATCAAATACAGTCTTGCATCCCTTCTGTCCTTCCTGGTTCATGCGGTATGCAGCTCTTGCATAGGCAACGATAACGGAAGAAGTAAATTCCGGGTTGGAATCAAGTTTCAGGCTGTACTCGATCACATGGCTGTTTTCATCGTTCCAGCCGGTCTTTCCGGTACGGATTACAAATCCACCATGCGGAATGCCGCTGTGATCACGTTTCAGTTCTTCTTCAGAAATGAAATGTACCGTTGTGTCATATTCATCGAAGTAGTTCGGCATAGTCTTGATCTCCTGCTCGATACGTGCAAGATCAGCACCTTCCTCTGCTACTACGAAACACTCTCTTGTGTGTTTCTGTCTGGTAGTAAGTTCCGGATTCTGTCCGCTTCTTACCGCTTCAAGTGCTGCTTCAACCGGGATCGTGTACTGTTTGCCGTCTTTGACACCATCAATACGACGGATTGCATCAGAGTGGCCCTGGCTTACGCCTTTGCCCCAGAATGTATAATCTTTACCATTGGTCAGAATTGCATTTGCATACATTCTGTTGAGGGAGAACATTCCCGGATCCCAGCCTACGGAAATGATTCCTACATGATTGCTCTCGGAAGCTGCTTTATCTACATTTGCAAAATGTTCCGGGATTCTTGCGTGGGTATCGAAGCTGTCAACAACGTTGAACCACTGTGCATATTTCGGGGTCTGAACCGGAAGATCTGTAGCACTTCCTCCGCAGAGAATCAGAACGTCAATTTTATCTTTCATTTTTTCTGCTTCATCTACATGATATACTTTTGCTGTATCTGTAAGAATTTTTACGGATGCAGGATCACGACGTGTAAATACGGCAACAAGCTCCAGATCCGGATTGTGTTTAACTGCACATTCTACTCCTCTGCCAAGGTTGCCATAACCTAAAATACCAATACGAATACTCATTATGATTTCCTCCTGTAATACTCTTCCTTTTGCTGTTCTTTGATGCAATAACACTTTAGCACAGCAATACATTCATTATAATAATATCACTCTTATAAAATGTCAATTTCTTTTATGACAGGATTTTGATTTTTTCACTCTGACTAACAGCAGAACATGCCGCTTCCCGGGCAACACAGATTACAGACCATATTCGCCAGACACAGCTTCATACAGTAATCACTGCCATCCGATGGCATGCCCCCGAATGGATTTTGCTGTTCCTGATACCAGCTTCCTCCGCCTTCCAGTCTCTGAAGAAGCATCCGGTACTGCATATTATCCGGCTCCATATTGACTGCTGTACGTGCATCGTTCATTGCGTTCACATTATTTCCAAGTCCCATATTCGCCATCGCCGACAGATAATACCACTGCCCGTTTCGCTGACTTAAGGAGGAAAGCACGTTCATCGCCTCCTGAAAATGTCGGCTCTGGATGTAATTTGCCGCTGCCTGTCTGCGGATGGCTTCTTCATCCTGATACGTACTCTGGCTCTGACCGCCAAAGCCTCCAAATCCACCATAGGAATTGTAATTTCCGGAAGTTCCGTCCTCTTTTTCTTTCATGATCTGCTCGTAAGCCTGCTGTACTTCTTTAAATTTCTCTTCCGCCTGCGCTTTATTCGGGTTGTTGATATTCGCATCCGGATGGTATTTGCGGCTGAGCTTACGATATGCTTTTTTTATTTCTTCATCTGATGCATCTCTGGAAACGCCCAGCACACTATATGGATCAAACATGTTCTTTCTCCTGTTCTTTCTTCCGTTTCCCGGAAACGGTCTCAAACCTGCACCATACTCCGGAATACAGGATATTCCGAAGAATATCGGTATATTTTATAATAGGAAGTTTCTCGAATTCCCGGCAGGTTTCTGCCATCATCATCATAAGCATACTCTTTACCCGGTCATCAAACCCTTCTATTATATAATCTTTTGAAAATGGATTGTAATTTCCTTTTTTGACATCCTCTTCCACATCATCATAGGCATCCAGCAGATAAATAAACTTGCCGAAATAAAATCCCATACGCCGAAGAGTCGGTTCCCATACATCTTCTCTGTATGCAAAGATTTCTGCCATAATTCTGCCAAAGCAGCCGGATACTCGATCGATGTCTGTCGCATTTTCTTTTTCGAGTTCGGACAGTTCATCCAGGCAGGATACAATCGTCTGCACCTTTTTGCTCCAGAGTTTTTCACTCTTCTTTTCTTTACGTTCCAGCAATTTGCCAAAAGCAAGTCCCGGAATGCTTCTCTCATCATTCCAGTCATCTTTACACTTGTAATAAGTCAGAAAAATATTCATATCCGCAGCATATTCAGTAATCACATTTTTTCTGACCGGCTGTCTGCGCACCGGATGTACGATACAGCGCGTCGTTCCTTTCTTCGCAGGCGGCTCATAAAGTCCGCTGAGCAGAAGGATCACAAAGGTCATATCGTAAGTTAACGTAATCTGTCCGCTGAGTCCGTAACGCTCTTTCAGCTCCCGGCACAGTCCACAGTAAAAGGAACGGTACAGATCAAAATCTTTGAATTTGATTTCCGGTTTATTCATTACCACATATCCAAACACAGTGTCGTCTCCCCCCTGTCGCACCGGGCTGTTTTATCAGCTTCTTTTAACAAATTTCGTATGGCATTTCGGACATTCGATCTCAATCTTGCCCTTGCCTCTCGGAATACGGATTTTCTGACCACATCCCGGACATGAATAAATATGATGTGTCTTTCTCTGATTCATCATGCTCTTTTCTCTGTTGAAACGCTGTCTGAGCTTTGCAGTCGCAGCAAGATATTTCTCATTCTCCTGGTATCTCTTCTGGATATCTCTGGAAAGCATGCGGTAATATGTATACAGCAGTACCAGAAGTCCAACTGTATCAAGAAGTGCGCCCATTCTGCTTCCGCTGCTGAAAAAAATCGAAAGGATGATCGCAACAAGTGCCACACCCATCGTAAAACGTGCAAATGCATCTACTCCATAACGTCCCTGCATAAATTTATTAAACTTATCTCTCATGTAAGTCCTTCTTTCTTATGACCTTTTGCATTTATATAATCTGTTTATACCTTATATTCTCTCAGATTATTTCTCATCACATACCTGGAAGATGTAGAATTTCAGGTAATAGGATTCATCGGAAGACCACAGGATCGGGTGATCCGGTGCCTGTGTGCGGTATTCCACCTGGCGAAGTCGCTTGTGTGCGCTTCTTGCAGCCTGACCGATCGTTTTTGTAAACAGTTCATATTCCATAAAATGGGAACAGGAACAGGTTGCAAGGAATCCACCGTCTTTTACCAGTTTCATTCCACGAAGATTGATCTCACGGTAGCCTTTGACTGCATTTTTGACAGAACTGCGAGATTTCGTAAATGCAGGTGGGTCCAGAATGACCACATCGTACTTTTCTCCCTGCTCTTCAAGCTTCGGAAGCAGTTCAAAAACATCTTCGCATATAAATTTTACGGTTTTATCCAGACCGTTCAGTTTTGCATTTTCCTGTGCCTGGTGAACAGCAAGCTCAGATGCATCTACTCCGGTTACTTCTTTCGCTCCGGCGATTCCTGCATTCAGTGCAAAAGAACCGGTGTGTGTAAAGCAGTCCAGTACTCTCGCATCTTTGCAAAGCTTCTGAATCGCAAGACGATTATATTTCTGGTCAAGGAAAAATCCTGTCTTCTGTCCGTCCTTGATATCGACCTGATATCTGACACCGTTTTCCTGAATTTCGACAAGTGTCGGAAACTCTTTCCCGATAAACCCCTTATACAGTTCCATACCTTCCTGCTTACGGACTTTTGCATCACTTCTCTCATAAATACCACGGATCGTAATACCGTCTTCTGCGAGAACTTTCTTAATCAGATCCAGAATCAGCTCTTTCCAGCGATCGATTCCAAGTGCCAGAGACTGTACAACCAGCACATCCTCAAACTTGTCAACCACAAGTCCCGGAAAGAAATCCGCCTCGCCAAAAATTACGCGGCAGCTCGAGGTATCCGTAACTTTTTTGCGGTATTCCCATGCATCCCTCACACGCTTTTCAAAAAAATCTTCATCAATCTTCTGATTTTCATTTCTTGTCAGAAGGCGAACGGTAATTTTGGAATTTCTGTTGATAAAACCTCTGCCGAGCGGATATCCGTCAAAATCATGTACGAGTACAATATCCCCATTTACAAAACTTCCCATGACTGATTCGATTTCATTGTCAAAAACCCACATTCCGCCGGACTTCAAAAAGCGTCCCTCTCCTTTTTTCAGTGTAACCACTGCCAGACTCATATCTTATCTCCTTTCGGAACTTTTTCCATTTGCACCCATTTATATCTTTTTTACGATAAAAACTTCTTCTATTTTACCACAGTCATCCGGGAATTTCCACTTTTTCACATTCTGTTCATAGAAGAGAACAAAGCGGACAAGTCCCCTTCAAACTCCCTGCATCCCTCAATCTTTGATGGACTTGTTACGCTTTGCGTGCCAGATGCAGTCTGCTTTAGCAGACCTATTCCTCTTGCATCTGGTCACATCCTCGCGGAGCGTTTTTGCTTTATTAGAAAATTACTGAGTAATTTCCTATAAAGCAAAAAGGGATGCCGAAGCATCCCTTAGAAATCTGACCTGTAAGGCCGCTATTTTATTCTGCATATTCCTCTGTGTAGGAACCATCTTCTGCAGTTGCGTCATAAGAAGTATCCTCGGAAGCAGCCTGTGCTTCTGTAGTATCTTCTGCTGTCTCCGCCGGCTGTGTCTCCTGTGTATCTTCACCATAGAGTTTCACGAAGAAACTTAAAGTATCATCATACATTTTCTGACGAACTTCTTTGTCTGTACTGTAGAGGATATCATCTTCTGCCGGATCTGTTTCTGTGCTGAAGATGGTCTTTAATTCTTTATTAAGCATGTTCAGCTCCTGAGACAGGTAAGCTTCTGTTCCGTCCGGCACATAAGAAACGCCGCCATCTTTCAGAACTTTCAGATATGTCTCAAGTACTTTCCGGCTGAGTTTCTGAGCCACATCCTGATCCAGTGTTACCGGTGGTTCTGTCACGCCTTCTACTACAGACTGAAGTGCCCCAAGATCGCCTTCATACTCTCCCTTGCAGAACTGTTTTGCCTGATCAAATTTGTTCCTGGCCTCTTCTGAAAGATCATCTGTATTTAAAGCATCCTCTGTATTATCTGCGGATTCTTCTGTACCTGCATCTGTGCCGTCACCTGTTGCCGGCGGGATTTCTTCTGTGGAACCGTCAGTTGTTCCGTCTGTGCCTTCATTCGGTGTCTCTTCTGTAGTGCCACCCTCAGTGGTTCCGTCTCCGCTGGCATCCGGAATATTGTAGTCTCCGCTGTTTTCGGAAGAATCTGTACTTTCGGTCTGGTTTGTATCTGCACCGGTATCCTTCGCAAGGTTTGCATCCTCTGTGGAAGTCTGTTTTACATCATCGCCAAGTGCTCCGCTGTCGACATTGGATGTAATATCGTCTGCATCTGTACTGGTATCAGAAGAAGTCTGTCCGTTCTTGCTGTCTTCGAGGTTCTGCTGGATCTCTTCCAGAGTTTTCTTCATTTCCTGAATGTCATAGTTCTGCTGTGCGATCTGCTGCAGAAGGGAAACGATCGTATCAAGTTCATCCTGAGTTAAAGTAACGCCATTCTGAACAGCGATGTTATTTACGATATTGTAAATTTCATCAGCATTCTGAATATTGTCACCAATGATCTGAAGCTTTGCCTGATTGATGATATTTGTTGCATTGTCCTGTCCGACCTGCTGCGCAACATCACCTGTAACAACAACTTCTTTCGCTGCCAGGTCTTTCTTTGTGGAATCCAGTTCCTGTCCGCTTGCGGATTCATATGCTTTCATAACGCCGGTAAGTGCACCTGTACCGGATACTTCATACGGGCACGCTGCAACTACTTCGCAGTTGGTAACACCTGCTGTGGAAAGTGCTGTCGCGATCATATTACAGGTCACGTAATTGAGGTTTGCGGTACGTACCTTAATGCCACCTGACTGGGTAGGCTTTACATAGGCACAGCTTAAAGTTCTTGTACCGATCTGCTCACTCGGAACATAATTGCCGAGAAGATCACGCTCATCCTGATTCGTAACAGTGATGACCTGTACCTGGCTGGAATCTGCCTTAAAATAATTCATCATTGTATTCTTCTGATCCTGGGTAAGGTCTGCACCGAGTGTTACGACCTTTGTACCGTCAGCCATCGCCGGGATCGGAGAGCTGACTGCCAGGCACATGCTGCAAAGTAACGCAACGATTATGTTTCTTTTCTTCATATCTTCATCCTCCATATTCTCTTCACAGGAAAATATACTCTGTTTTCCCTGCGATTACATATCTTTTTATCGAATACATGTATTATAACACAGTTCTGCACATAGTTGTATTTTAAATTTTATTATTTTCGAACAAATGTTTTATCAAAAAATCTACAGAACTTCCAGAAATACCTGTATGGTACCGCCGCAGACAAGCCCTTCTTCCTCTGCCTCGGAAACGGTCATATCTACCTTAAAAATCTTTCCGGTCAGGTCCCCGTCATGAATCATACGCAGACACTGATGCTGCACTTCACTTTCCATGCAGCCGCCGCCGATTGTCCCAACCAGTGTGCCGTCGGCAAGAACCAGCATTTTTGTCCCGATCTCTCTCGGCGCCGATCCCCGTCTTTCAATGATCGTCGCCAGTGCCATTCCGCTTTCTGCTTTCTTTCTTCCGGTCAGGTATTCCATCAGGTCTTTTTTGTATCCGCTTGTCTTGCGCAGACTGTTCTTTTCATGAATGAGTTCGGATACGATAGATATCGCAATTTCTTCAGGTGTCTCTGCATTGATCGGCATACCTACCGGCGTATGGATCTCATCCAGCAGTTTCCTGTCGGTACCTTCTTCTTCCATCTGTTTCTTAAGAAGTGCCGCACGTCCACGGCTTGCCATCATACCAACATAGCAGTGTGGTTTTTTCAGTATAATGTCCAGACATTCCTTATCATACCGATGTCCTCTGGTCACGACCAGAAAATACGTATCTCCTCTGTCCGGAATCTGAGCAAGTCCATGATCAAAACTGTCGCAGATCACCAGATCCGCACCCATTCTTCTCGCTTCTCCGGCAAAACTCGGACGGTCTTCCAGTACTGTCACATGAAAACCGACTTTGACTGCAAGCAGAATCACCTGCTGTGAAACATGACCCGCTCCGCAGATCACCAGATGTGCCGGCTGTTTCAATGCTTCCACAAATACTTTCCGGCCATCAGACTCTGTGATCCGGCTCTGTTCTGCCTGCGCGATTTCTTTTAATTGTTCATCCGGGATCACACCGTCACCGTACGCTGCGATAAGCTCTCCCTCTGAAAAAAAATAACGGCTGCCACTGTTTTTCCCTTCAAGCACCGTAGCCAGAATATTGTTTTTCTGATTCTGATATTCTTCTATTTTATTATAAAATTCAAAAAGCTCCATGTTTTCCCCCCGTGAACTTTTTCTGTTTCTTTTATTCACAAAAGTATAACACTTACCGAGTCTTTCCTGCAAGGACAAAACAGGGAATCCTCTCTTCCCCTGCATTTTTTTACAACAAAACATGCAGATACATCTCACATGAAATATATCTGCATGTCATAAAAAATCTTTTTTCTTATTATACTGCTTTGTAATAAAGCTCTACAATGTCCCGCTTCTGTGAAGCTCTCGGATTGACGGCAATATTTCCGCTCTTCATCGCATCATCTGCCATGGCATCGATCCTGCTCTCAATTTCTTCATCAGAAACTTCTCTGCCTTTTGCCGCCTGGCGGATTGCTGTTGTCAGATTCTCCGGGATTCCGATGTCTTCATTCAGTTCACGGATCGCGTCGACCAGCATCAGCGGTTCAAATTCATCCTCAAACGCCGGGATCGGACTGATGTAATTGTAGATTGTCAGATATCTTCCGTGATCTGCCAACGCATTGTACTCTGCGATCACCGGAAGCAGTACTGCGTTTGCCACTCCGTGTGGTACATCAAAGAAAGCACTTACCGGATGGCTCATTGCATGTACATTTCCAAGCCGTGCAAAGGAAAAAGCAATTCCGGCAAAAAGCGAACCGGTCAGCATTGCCTCAGCTGCCTCCAGATCTGTACGACGTGCAACAAACCGGCGGATATTTTTACCGATCAGTTCCATCGCTTTCTCAGCCATGGCATCCGAAAACGGAGAGGCTGCTGTAGAAACATATGCCTCTTCTGCATGAATAAATGCATCGATTCCACATGCTGCCGCCACAGATGCCGGTGCAGATGTCAGAAGTTCCGGATCCAGTATCGCATAAGAAGGAAAAAGTTCATAACTGAATACCGTCAGTTTATAATCTCTGCTGTGATCTGTGATAACCGAAAACGCAGTGACCTCTGAACCGGTGCCTGCTGTCGTCGGGATTGCAATGAGCGGGATAATTTTTCCGGGTACTTTATGCGCCCCTTCATATTCTGTAATGCTGCCACCGTATTTTGCGGTTACACCGACTGCTTTGGCAACATCCATCGGAGAGCCGCCGCCCAGTGCCACAATAAAATCTGCTCCGGCTTCTTTAAATGCAGTTGTTGCTTTTTCTACAGTCGTTACGGACGGGTTTGCTTCTATTTCCGTAAAGATATCCACCTTCATGCCGGCATCTTTGAGATATTTTGCTGCTTTATCCACAATTCCCATCTTGCGAAGTGTCGGTCCTGACAGCAGCATGGCATGGGTTCCTCCCAGTTTTTGCGCACATTCCGGAAGTCGCGCCATTGTCCCTGCCCCAACGATAATATTCTGTGGTATAAAAAATTCAAACGGATTCATAATCTGCCTCTTTTCTCATTTTAAATCTTTTTTATCTGACATCATGCCGGCATTCTCGAAAGTACACGGTCAATTGCCGCATCAATAACCAGATCAAGTTCTTTATCATCAGCTTCCGGCATCAGAGATGCTGCATCCTCATCAGAAATGATCTCAATAAGACTGCCGAATTTTTCTTTATATTTCAGTTTGCAGACTGCAAAGAACACAACTCCAAGCAGACTCCACGCACCAACCATCATCCATTCCTGCATGATCAGAGTACCACCGGAACCAGGAATACAGTATACGAGTACCATACATCCGGAAAGGATCACCGCCATGGTTCCGACAAATTTGTATGCCGGAACACGGTAAGGTCTCGGCATATCCGGTTCTTTTTTCCGAAGAATCAGGAATGAAATCGAAACCATACAGTATGCAAGACAGCAGCCGAAGTTTCCTGCGTCACAGATCCACACCATCATGACACGTCCTGCAAAAGGAGCAAGCATGGTAAGAATACCGATCAGAATCAGTGCATTTACCGGTGTTTTGTGCTTCGGATGAAGTTTTGCAAACACCTTCGGGATCATGTAGGATTCTGCCATGGAGTATAAAGCACGGGAACCGCCGATCATAAAGGAGTTCCATGAAGTCACGATACCACACATACCGCCTACAATGATGACTTTCGCCATCACGGATGTTCCAAAAGCTTTCGCCATGGCATCCGCGGTAACAAGGCCTGTCGTACTCTGGGAAAGTGCTATTTCCGCCGGATTCAGGACATATCCTACAGATAAGATTACGAAAGAATAAAATACAACTGCCAGTACAACAGACAGGATCATCATCTTACCGATCTTTTTAAGCGGTACATTGATTTCTTCTGCCGCCTGTGGAATAACATCAAAACCAATAAAGAAAAACGGTGTGATAACGGCAACTTTCAATACATTTTTTGCCATTGTTCCCGTTGTTTCACCCATAAACATCTGTCCCTGCAGATTGTCTACATTACCATTGATCACTGATGCAACGATCAGAAGGATTCCGGCACCGCCGATGATGCAGGTCAGAACAGTCTGGAGTACTGCTGCTGTTTTTGCCCCCAGGATATTGATCATCATAATGAAAAATGCCACGATAATTGCCACGATCAGCCAGGATGCATAAATATCAAATCCTGCTACCGTATAAAGATAACCTTTGAGGAATCCCGGCCACAGATAGGTAATGATCGTCGGAAATGCACATGCCTCAAAACAGGTAACACCGACATATCCGAGAACAATCGCCCATGTACAGATAAAAGACCCCGTCGAACCCATTGCCTTGTAACTGAATACATGTTCCCCGCCACACTGTGGCATGGCAGCCGTCAGCTCTGCGTATGTAAGACCGACAAAAAAGATCATGACGCCGCCGATTGCAAATGCAAGTGCTGCACCGACAACACCGCCGGCATCGATCCATGTTCCGGAAGATACAACCCAGCCCCAGCCGATCATAGCTCCGAAAGCAATCACAAGAATATCCCATGCACTGAATACTTTGTCAAATTCTGATTTTTTCTGTCCCATAGACTCATTCCTCCCCGCTTCCGAATTTTCTTCTGACAAGTTCCTCGATGTAATCTGCAGTTCCCTCTATTCCAAGATAAGAGCTGTCTATCAGGATATTTCGATTGTGACGGTCACCACGGTTGCTTCCTGTCAGTGCCAGATGACGTTTGTGATATCGTTTATCTTTTTCCAGAAGCAGAATTCTGGCATCCTTCTCTGTAAGATTATGGCTCTCCATAATGTTGTGAATTCTTACATCATCCGGAGCGTAGATAAATGCCCTCAGAAGATTGATCTTATCGGAATCTTTGAGAATATAATCCGCTGAACGTCCGATGATCACACAGGATTCTTTCTCTGCCAGTTTGCGGATGATCTGCTTCTGCACATGAATCGCACGATCTGTCAGATCCGCATATTTTGAAAAGGATCCTCTGACATCACCCTCTGCACCTTTACCGGCGATCGTACCACCCTCTTCAACTTTTTCCATGATTTCTTTTGGTATTCCGACCTCTTCGATGATCTCGTCCACGAGTTCACGATTATAAAATTTGATATTGAGGTCTTCTGCTATTTTTCTGCCTATGGCATTACCTTTGGCTCCGTATTCACAGCCAATCGTTATTACCAGATGTCTCATATCGATTTCCTCTCACACGAATTTTGTTATTCATTTCCTCTTAATAGAAAAAAGCGCGCGAACCACTTATTGATGATCCGCGACGCCCTTGTCACTTTTTCTTTCTTATTTATTTTTCCAGTGATTTGATCGTATCTTCAATGATCGCCACTGCCTTGTCGCAGTCTTCTTCTGTCACGATAAGTGGTGGGATCATACGGATGATATGTGCTCCGATCGCTGTGATCAGAAGCTTGCGGTCCAGACAGCCGTGTTTTACATCTACACCACCGATCGTATCATCAAATTCCACACCAACCAGAAGTCCCTGATGTCTTACTTCTTTTACATGTGGAAGTTTTTCCAGTTTGGATGCAAAGTAGTCACCGACTTTTTTAGCATTTCCGGCAAGATCTCTGTCAAGAAGTTCGTTGACTTCTGCAAGCGCTGCCGCACAGCTTACCGGATGTCCGCCGAATGTAGTTCCGTGGGAACCTGAAGTAAAGGCTTTGGCAACCTCTGCTGTTGCACAGATCGCACCGATCGGCATGCCGCCGCCAAGTGCTTTTGCCATGGAAACGATATCCGGTTTGATTCCATAATTCATATAAGACATTACTGCACCGGTTCTGCACCATCCTGTCTGTACTTCATCGATCAGAAGAAGCATATCATTTTCATCACAGAATTTACGGAGTCCCTGCATGAATTCCATTGTTGCCGGATGTACACCGCCTTCGCCCTGTACCGGCTCAACCATGATCGCGATGGTGTTTTCGGTACATGCATCTTTGAATGCCTGCAGGTCATTGTACGGTGCATAGGAAAATCCGTATGTCATCGGTCCAAATCCAACCTGGCATCCGTTTCCTGGCTGACCGGTTGCAGACATGGCACCAAAGGTTCTTCCATGGAAGCCCATCTTTGCAGTTACAATATGATAACGGTTCGGTCCGTATTTTTCGATACCATATTTACGTGCCATTTTGATCATCGCTTCGTTTGCTTCTGTACCGGAGTTCTGATAAAAGATCTTATCCATGCCGATCGTCTCGCAAACCTTCTCGGCAAGCAGTGCCTGCGGAATGGTATATGGATAGTTGAATGTATGCATGATGTCTTCTACCTGATCTTTTACCGCTGCCACTACTTTCGGGTTACAGTTTCCTGCACTGTTTACTGCGATACCTGCATAAAAGTCAAGATATGGTGTTCCGTTCTCATCATAGATATACATACCGTCTGCTGTTTCAGCAAGAAAATCAAAACGCTCATAAGTCTCGATCATGTACTTGTTTACTTTGTCTTTGATGTCCTGAAAAGTTAATCCTGTGTCTTTTAATTTCATGGCTGATTCCTCCCCGTCTCTTTGAGATAATAAAAAAAAGCAAAGGCAGATTTCCGTTTCCGGTAAGCGCCTTTGCTTAGTTTTCTGTGTATTATTTTGTACATCATTACCATATCACTGACAGTATTGTTTGTCAATAGTATTTTTATAAAAAAGATTTTTGTTGATTTTAAAAGACTTTTTAAATTTTCAGCTTATATCTGCAAGCATTCATAATGTGCATTATATTGCACAAAACGTTTTTCTATATTATTCCGTTTTCTTTTCACAGCCATTCTTCTCTCTTATTACTGTGCAAGGAAATCATCCACATTGATTCCTGTAAACGAACGCAGCGTCGGGAAATATCTGCGTTCCGTTGGTTCCTTTTCCTGCGTGTACCAGATACCTTTAAGTCCGCTCTCCCATGCACCCTCTATATCTTTCTTCACATTATCTCCGATGAATACGCATTCTTCTGCCAAAACACCCGCTTTTTCCACACAGAGCTCAAATAAATGATAATGCGGTTTCTCCACACCGGCTTCTTCGCTGGTAACCATAAAATCAATATACCCCTCCGCACCGATCGCTTCGAGTTTTTTGTACTGGATATAAGCAGTCATATCTGTGCCGATTCCAATACGTATCTTTCTTTTTCTGAGTTCCATAAGAAAGTCCAGGACTCCCGGATTTGGTTTCATATGCTGAATAAATGCATCCCAGTAAATATGGTACATCTTCCGCACATGCGGAAAAAGAGGCTTTTCCAGCAATTCCATCATACATTGCAGGCGCAGCATACGGCTGTGGAGCGCAGCAGTATCTGTACCGATCCTGTTCGCCATAATATATCCGGCTTTTCTGTAAAATTCCCGCGTCTCCTCTTCTGTTATGCCGAAGCTTTCCCTGCAGTAGTCTATCAGTGCTTCCATACCGTAAATGTGGTTCGCATCATAGCTGTATAATGTATTATCCAGATCAAAAATAACTGCTTTTATCATATGCTTTCCCCTTTTCTGTTCCGATATTTCTTTCGGACATAAATCACCTTCCGGTGCTTTCTTCTATTTTCCATGATAATCGAGGAAAAAGCAAGTGCAACAGGCTTTCTCGCTTCCGGTATTTTTATATATATGCTCCTGATCTGTTTCAAATTTGAATATCTGGTCTTTATGGATGCAATAACTCTGTCCGTGGCTTTCCACCGTCAGTTCACCTTCCGTAACTGTCAGATATTCCCGTGTCTTTTCTCCGTGGCTTCCACTGACATAAACACCACCTGGCTCCACTTCGATTCGATACACCTCTACAAGTCTTGTGTCCTCATACGGCAGACAGGTCCATACCCGATACTGTCCTTCCAGCTCTTTTGTCGGAAACAGCTCCTGCGGTGTTACAAGACGGCAGTCTTCCCTGGGCGGCTGGATCAGCTCCTGAAATTCAATTCTGAGGCCACTTGTAATCTTTCCGAGTACGCCAAGAGAGGGATTGGCCGTCCCTCTCTCTATCTGTGCCAGCATGCTTTTGCTGACCCCGGTCTGTTCTGCGACCTGGTCCAGACTCATGCATTTTGACTTTCTTATTCTTTTTAAATTTGCTGCTACATTCTTTGATAAATAATCCATACTTTACTCCAGAATATGTTCTCTTCCCATAGAGATGATTGTTCGTACATGATCGTCTGCAAGGGAATAAAAAATAGATTTTCCTTCTCTGCGGTTTTTCACCAGTTTATTCTGTTTCAGGATGCGTAACTGATGCGAAACTGCGGACTGTGTCATGTTCAGTACTTTTGCAAGATCGCATACGCACACTTCTGCTTCAAATAATACGAACAGAATGCGGATACGGGTGGAGTCTGCAAACACCTTGAACAGATCCGCCAGATCGTATAATTCTTCTTCATCGGGCATGGTCTCGTTGACGACTTTCAGAAGATCTTCATGGATTTCCTGACATTCGCAGCTTAATTCTTCTCTTTCTTCCGCCATATATGTCTCTCTTTCTTTCGAATTATCTTTACAACTACGGATTGCTCCATGCTGCGCATTTTCACAATTTCTTTACGAAAAGTGTCCTGATCGCGTTCAGTACTGCAATCACCATAACTCCGACATCAGCAAAAATCGCCACCCACATGTTGGCAATACCGATGGCTCCGAGAAGCAGGCAGATAACCTTGATACCGATTGCAAAATAAATGTTTTCATAAACAATACGCATGCATTTCTTTGCGATACGGATTGCTTTGACAATCTTCATCGGATCATCATCCATCAGGACGACATCCGCAGCCTCGATCGCAGCATCAGATCCAAGCGCTCCCATCGCGATACCGATATCGGCTCTGGAAAGTACCGGTGCATCGTTGATACCGTCACCAACAAAGGCGAGTTTTTCTTTTTCTGTCTTTTTCGCAAGAAGTTCTTCTACTTTTGTTACCTTATCTGCCGGAAGAAGTTCACTGTATACACAGTCCACGCCCAGTTCACCGGCTACCTGCCGTGCAACTTTATCGATGTCTCCGGTCAGCATGACGGTTTCTTTGATGCCGTGTTTCTTAAGATTTGTGATTGCTTCTTTTGATGTCGGTTTCGGCACATCAGCGATCAGGATATGTCCTGCATAAGCACCGTCGATTGCCACATGAATGACAGTTCCTACCTGATGGCATTCGACCGCTTCCACACCGATACGTTTCATAAGTTTTGCATTGCCGACTGCCACAGAAACTCCGTCTACTTTTGCAGTCACACCATTTCCACTGATTTCTTCTACATCTGTTACACGATTCCGGTCAATTTCTTTGCCATATGCATTTTTCAGACTGCGGCTGATCGGATGTGTGGAAAAACTTTCTGCAAGTGCGGCATATTCAAGGATTTTTGCTTCTTCCATTGTATTGTGATGCACACCGGCAACTTCAAACACGCCTTTTGTCAGCGTACCGGTCTTATCAAATACAACATATTTTGTCTGCGCCAGTGTTTCCAGATAGTTGGAACCTTTGACCAGGACACCGGCATTGCTTGCACCGCCGATTCCCGCAAAGAAGCTGAGTGGAATACTGATAACAAGTGCACACGGGCAGCTGATTACAAGGAAGGTCAGTGCACGGTAGATCCACTGTCCCCACTGCGCAGGATTGTGAAGGAAAAGAAGATTAATAAGCGGCGGCAGGAACGCAAGGGCAAGCGCACCATAGCAGACTGCCGGTGTATAATAACGTGCAAATTTTGAAATAAAGTTTTCGGATCTGGATTTGCGGGAGCTGGAATTCTCGACAAGCTCCAGAATCTTAGATACGGTAGATTCACCAAACTCTTTCGTGGTACGGATTTTCAGCACACCGGTCATATTGATACATCCGCTGATGATCTCATCTCCCGGTTTTGCATTTCTCGGAAGACTCTCACCGGTCAGTGCACTTGTATTCAAAGTTGTACTTCCTTCCATGATCACACCGTCGATCGGCACTTTTTCACCCGGCTGTACAACGATCACAGAACCGATCTCAACTTCATCCGGATCAACCTGTTCCAGTTTGCCGTCTTTTTCGATATTTGCATAATCCGGACGGATATCCATCAGTTCACTGATGTTGCGGCGGCTTTTACCGACTGCATAGCTCTGGAAGAGTTCCCCGATCTGGTAAAAGAGCATAACGGCAATTGCCTCATTGTAATCTCCGCTCTTCTCATAAACTGCCAGTCCGAAAGCGCCGACTGTGGCAATTGCCATCAGAAAGTTTTCGTCAAACACCTGACCGTTTTTGATTCCCTTGAAAGCTTTTTTCAGAATATCGTATCCGATTTCCAGATAAATCGCCAGATAACAGATGAATCTCGGAATTCCCGTAATCGGAATGAAATGCAGAACGATCAGCAGTGCCGCTGCTATGATAATACGTGTCAGCATTTTTTTCTGCTTTTTATTCATCTCTTTTCTCTCCTTTTCGAAAATCGCCCTGCTGCATCCGCAGCAGAGCAACCAGGTTCATTCTTATAAATAAATTTCGCAGTCGTCTTCAACCTTCTTGCAGTTCTTGAGGACTTCTTTCATAACACTCTTCGGATCCTGTCCTTCTTCGAATTCTACATTCATTTTCAGCATCATGAAGTTTACGGTCGCATCCTTAACACCTGCAGTGTTCTTTGCTGCTTCTTCCATTTTGTTTGCACAGTTTGCACAGTCAACTTCGATTTTGTAAGATTTCTTCATAGTGGGATTCTCCTTTTATGTGCTTATTCTTTTCTTTCGTTCTTTCATATGAACAATCATTCATATGTTTGATTGTATTATAACATACCGTGCACATATGTCAATATATTTCCGATAAATTTTCAAGAATATTATCAGATATTTGGCTGCTTTTTATGTAATAGGAACATTTCAGAGTAATTTCCTATTACATAAAAAATTTCCCGGAATATCAGCCAGATACTCCGGGAATCATTTATTCTTTTACAAGTAAGGCCACTGCTTCCGTCCATACTGTTTCACAGAACTGATCTACGCAGCATGCCTTTTCCAGCCGGTAGCCTGCTGCAAGAAATGCCTCCAGGTCACGTGCAAGACTGGTTGCCTTACAGGAAACATATACGATACGGTTTACACCGTAGGAAAGGATCTTCGGCAGCGCTTTCGGATGAATGCCGTCACGCGGCGGATCCAGCACGATCACATCCGGCTTTTCCGTCAGATCATCCAACACTTTCAGGACATCCCCTGCAATAAAACGGCAGTTATCCAGCCCGTTCAGCTTTGCATTCTCTCTTGCTGCTTTTACAGCATCCTCTACGATCTCGACACCAATCACTTCTTTTGCCACCGGTGCAAGAAGCTGCGCGATCGTACCGGTTCCGCTGTAAAGGTCAAATACCTCCATACCGCTGGTGTTCTGAATGTATTCTCTTACAATATTATAAAGTACTTCCGCCGCCAGGGAATTCGGCTGGAAGAAAGAAAAGGTACTGATCCGGAATTTCAGTCCGAGCAGCGTCTCATAAAAATAATCCTGCCCATAAAGGATCTTCGTCTCATCACTCTGTACGACATCTGAAAGAGAATCGTTGAGAATGTGCATGATGCCGACAATTTTTCCTTCCAGCGGAAGTGCCAGAAGCTGCTCCTTCAGAGGTTCCAGATCATATTCCTCCTGCGTGGTCGTGACAAGATGTACAAGGATCTCACCGGATGTCACACCACGGCGCAGCATCAGATGTCGGAGATAGCCCGTGTGCTGCAGTTTTTTGTAATAAGAAGCTCCTTTTTCTCTGAAAAATTCACGTACACAGATCAGAATATCGGTCATATCCTTATGCACCAGTTTACAGTCATCCGTATTTAAGATGTCGTAAGTGCTGCCCTTCTTGTGCAGTCCCAGAGAAAGCGGACCGTCTTTGTACTCATCCCCAAAAGAGAATTCCATTTTGTTACGGTAACCAAACTCAATCGGACTTCCGTGGATGCCTTCCCACTCGAAATCTGCCTGTCCGTTCTCATCTACCTGACCACCCTGTACCAGTGCGTCCTCCAGAAGTTCTTTTATCTGTGTTTCTTTCATTGCCAGCTGATTCTCATAAGACATCGTCTGATACATGCAGCCGCCACATGCCGGAAAATTGCCGCACACCGCATCTCTTGTCTCAAGAGGAGATTTTTCCAGAACTTCAAGGATTCGCCCCTGCGCTCTGCCGGAGCGTTTTTTCTGGATCATAAAGCGTACCTTCTGTCCCGGTATCCCGTTCTTGATCAGCACTTTCTGATCATCGATACAGACATAACCTTTATTCGGAAAGTCCACCTTTTCTATTACACCTTCGTAAATTTCACCTTTTTTCATTATATTTATTCCTCATCTATATCTTTACTGCAGGAGCGTACTGCTCTGTCTCCTGCCGAACAGTAAAACAGCCCCGGTTATCTGCCGGAGCTGCTGATTCATGCTACTCTTACTCTTCTTCGTCCTCGAAATAATCATCAAAGTCATCATCGAAATCTTCTTCAAAATCCTCAAGATAATCCGGAGCAAAGAAACGATATACTGCAAACGCAATACCTGCTACTGCTGCAACAGCACCGATGATCGCCAGTACCCAAAGGACTGTATTTTTGTCTTTTTCGTCCTCTTTTTTCTTTAAGGCAGCAAGTAAATCTTCAATTTTTTCGTTCTGTAATAAATGATTCAGATTCATGATGGGCACCTTCCTCTCGCTCAAACTCATTTTATAGGTCATAGTATACCACGAATTGCTTCATTTTACCATATCTTCTCATAAATTTTGCCGATGCTTCCGTCATCGTGTTATTGTTCACTCCGTTCACAGCAACGCGTCATCATTCTTTACTTCTGATACACCGATTTTTTCTCCCAGATGTACTCTTGTTTCGATTCCTTTTTCGGAATTCAGGAAAATATCCGGATCCGGCAGTACACGATCCTTCTGCGTCATCAGTACGATCGTAGAACCTCCGAAAGCAAAATTGCCTTTTTCTTTACCGCGCTTCACTCTGCCCCGGAGCGGAACATTCTCGATTCTGCCAACCATCAGAGCCCCGACTTCCATCATAAGGACCGTGCCGAAATTGACAGTTTTAAGCAGAGCATATTCTCTTGTGTTCTCTTTATAAATCGGATAAGTATCGTTTGCCACCGGATTGACGGTGTGCAGCGCACCATCAATGTGCACTCTCCTTGATTCAAAACCATCATCAATATAAATATATCGGTGATAATCATCTACACAGAGTCGGAATACCCAGAGATAACCGCCCTCGTAACGCTTCGCAAGTACCGGATTCCTAAGAAGTTCCGCAACCGTATACGGTGTATGTTTGATCTTCACCCGGCAATTCTCATCGATCGGATAGACACTCACCCGGCTGTCACACGGACTTATAAAATGCTCCGGCACCATACTGACCGGCCTCGCACCCTCGCAGATCCTTCTTGTAAAAAAATCATTGTACGACCGAAATTTTTTCTTCTCATAATCCCGCATGTCGATTCCGGCATGACGGATAAATGCCGGCACTGCCAGAGCCGAAAGACGCGAATCAAGGATCCTGCCGCCAAGCTCAGATAAAGCCGGATTTACCAGCAGCTTTAATAATGCCCTGCCAAATGCGCAGCCGTACATCTTCTCAAGAAGGCGATCCTGCCCGGAATCATTTTTACAGATATGTCCCTGTCTGTCTGCTGTATAGCTGCTCACGGAGCCACTCCTTTCAGTTTCGTCACAACACCATGACGAGCCCACCATGCTTCCTTATAGAAAAGAATAAAGAAGACTGCTACTGCCACAACCCCAACCAGAACAACCAGTTCTTTATTTGTCGGTTTGCGGAAACGGAAATTAAATATGAATAAAAATCCAACGATCAGCATTGCCGCATGGAGCAATCCTACAAAATAACGGAATCCCGGAAAAAACATAGATGCCACAAACAGAAACGGCATGATCACAGCCATCGAGGTGATCGGAAGTCCCTGATAATATTTACGGTTTTCGCTTGTCTCACTCTGTCTCTTTGCTTCCATTACATTAAAATATGCCAGACGAATCACACCCGCCAGACCATAGAACGCAAGTATGACAACACTGTAGAACTTGCACATGCCGAGTTTGTACCCGAGGATGATTGGAAAAATTCCAAAACAGACAATATCACAGAGAGAATCTATCTGAATGCCAAAGGATTTCTCGTCATCTGTCCTGTCTTTCTTTGTTCTCGCTATTTTTCCGTCAAACATATCACACAGTCCGGAGAATGCCAGACAGAAAACTGCTATCGTAAGTTTCCCGTCAATTGCGCAGAACATACCCACTATTGAAGAAACAAGACTGATATATGTAACAACTACCGTATAATCATAAAATCCTATCATTCGTAACTCTCCTTCTCTTTGCTGTCATGCTCCTGCCCGATCGTAAGCTGTGCCACGATAGTGAAAAGAGCACTGATCAAAAGCTCACCATAATAACCAAGTCCTCTGCTGAGAACCATTCCCGGCAAAAGCAATGTTCCGAAAACCGGCGTAAAAATCGACAGAAACAGTGTTTCACTGATTCCCATACCTCCCGGAAGAGGAAGCATATCGACAGAAACAGAAATCACCGCCTGCAAAAACAGCACCGTCCAGAATCCCGTGCCTGACAGCGAAAAGGATCTGTATACAAACCAAGTCACCGCAAACATTGCCATTCTCTGTACAAAGGTAATCCCAATCACGTTTGCGATCACTTTTGGATGAGTTTTGAGATACGCCGCTGTATCTCTGTATGTATCCATAGAAGCTTCCAGCTTCTTGAGCCTTCCGTCTTTCCTGCGGAGGATGTGAAGCTTTTCCAGTATCTTAAGCCCCCACACCATAAAACTTCTTGCAAGAAGCGGATGGAATACCAGTATTGTCATAAAAGTCACACAGAAAATATTCAGTGCAAGTCCAAGATAAAATACCGGAAGTATCCCCTCCAGATACTGATGAAGAAATCCTCTTCCGAATACTGCCACGCCGATTCCGATCACAACAAGTACCAGTTTGTATGTAATCGTAATGATCATAAGAATCACGGCAGATACCGGTATGGATATATTTTTCTTTTTCATATAGTATGCCTGCATCGGCTGTCCGCCACTTGCAGACGGTGTGATACAGCTGAAGAAAAAACCTACCGACGAAAAAAGAAAGCAGGTTCTCTTTTTTAATTTGATTCCATACGAACGCATCATATACCATATGATGATCGACTCTCCCCAGATAAAAAATGCAACCAGTGCAAGTCCCGGTACAAGCCAATGCTTATCCGCACTGCGTATCGCATCCATCATAGAACCAAGATCTTCTCCATGAAATACTCCGTAGATTGTAAGTGTAAATACAACCACCAGAAAGATCCCGTTGAAGATCACCTTTTTATTTTTATTCATAAACAGCTCACCCTTCTGTCAGCTCGCAAATTTTCTGCTCGATCCTGCTGCCGAATCTTTCGTATATCCTGTAGAGATCTGTCTTCTTTCCGATGAAGAAGCATAATTCTGCAAGAAGGATTCCTCCTGCCACATCTACGATCACATGCTGCTTCGTAAGAAGTGTGGATGCAAACACCAGAACTGCAATTACCATGGACACCCTCTGATACCAGCACGGAATCTCTTTTCTTCCACGGATTCCCAGATAACAGAACCAGCTTACCAGACAGTGGATGGACGGAAAAAGATTATCCGCTGCATCAATCGAATACAGCCACAGAGCTGCCTGATTCCACAAACCGCCCCCGGTGATCACCGGTCTTGTATTTGTCGTTGGAAATACAAGAAAAAACACAAGGCAGATACATCTTGATATAAAATCTCCTGTAAAAAACTGATAGACACTGTGCCGATCCTGCCTTGCAATAAGAATGTAATTGACGGCCCAAAAAAGATAGCAGCCAAAATAGATCACCAGAAATTCCGGGACAAAAGGGATACTGCTGTCCACAACTGTCTCGATATTGTGATGATACCATCCGCCTGCGATCATTCTTGAGCCGGAATAGACAAGACAATTAAATACAAAAGAAAATATAACCGGAAAAACTCCATAAGCAGGGAGTATTCTCGTGAGACCTTTTAAAAGTTTTTTCATGATGTACTCCCTTCGTTTTTCATATAAAACAGTATAGCATTCCCTGACGGGTGAAGCAACTAAAGTACGAAAACATTAAGAATTCTTAAGAAAAAAGTTATATTTTTTTCAGCTTTGCAAATGCTGCAAACATTTTTTTCGTACCAAAGCGGTCAAAGTCTACCGTGACCTCATAATCTCTGCCGCCTTCTACGATATCCTTTACGATTCCGACACCGAATTTGACATGGCGTACGGTATCACCGACTCCGTAATCAAGTGAATCCGCTTTGGTCACTTTGAAATTCTGCGGCTGAAATGCCTTCGTATGGAAATTCTTCTTCATCTGAAGATAGCTGTTCAGCGAGGATTTCGTCTCCGGCATCTTCGGCTTGTGTTCCTGCACAGTATGTCCGAGTTCTACCAGTTCACGCGGAATCTCACGCACAAATCTGGACACACGATTGTACTGCGTCTCCCCACGTACCATACGCTGCTGTGCACTGGTCAGTGTCAGTTCCTTCATCGCACGGGTAATACCTACATAGCACAGACGACGCTCTTCTTCCATATCGGAAGGATCTCCGGAAAAGATGCTCATGCTGCCCGGAAACATCCCGTCCTCCATACCGGCCAGATAAACATAAGGAAACTCCAGTCCCTTTGCACTGTGAAGAGTCATCAGAATCACATAATCCTGATTTTCATCAACAGAATCAATATCTGCGATCAGGGCAATTTCCTCAAGAAATCCGGACAGAGTCGCTTCACGTTTTTCATCTTTCATGGCCTCTTCATAAGAAACTGTTTTGGAGATCAATTCATCGATATTTTCGATCCTTGCCCTTGCTTCGTCTGTATCTTCAGCTTTGAGCTCATCCACATAACCGGTCAGATCAATGATCTCTTCAAGAAGTTCTGACACCGAATATGCCTGTGCCTTACTCTTTAAAGACTGGATAAAAGTTACAAAGCCCTCGATTTTTGACAGGCTTCTTCCGATTGACGGAACCTCCTCTGCTACACGGAGCGCATCATAAAAACTGATATTCATCATGTCAGCATAATCCTGCACTCTGCCAACGGTCGTCGCTCCGATTCCACGCTTCGGTACATTTAAGATACGTCGTACGGCAAGATCATCCGCTGCATTGTCTACGGTCTTCAAATAGCATAAAAGGTCTTTGATTTCTTTTCGTGCATAGAAATTTACACCACCGACGATCTTATACGGGATATTGGCAAGCAGACATTTTTCTTCAAAAAGTCGTGACTGGGCATTTGTACGGTAAAGCACCGCGCAGTCATGATAATCTGCCGCACCTTCACGATGGCGTTTCGCAATATCACCCACCACATATTCTGCTTCTTCATAACCATTCATAAACTGGCGGAAATGGATTTTCTCTCCTTCCGGGTTCTCCGTCCAGAGAGTCTTTTCTTTACGCTCGGTATTGTTGGCGATCACACCGTTTGCCGCATCAAGGATATTCTGCGTAGAACGGTAATTCTGCTCAAGACGGATGACTTTTGCATTCGGAAATACCCGCTCGAATCCTAGAATATTGCCGATATTAGCTCCGCGGAATTTGTAGATAGACTGGTCATCATCACCTACTACGCAGAGATTTTCATATCTGGATGCAAGAAGGCTGACAAACTTAAACTGTGCAGTATTCGTGTCCTGATACTCATCAACCATGATATATCGGAACCGCTCCTGATAAGTCTGCAGCACATCGTCGCAGTTCTGGAACAGCTCAACAGTCTTTACGATCAGATCATCAAAATCCAGCGCATTATTTCTTCGAAGCGCCGCCTGATATTCACGATAAACCTGTGCAGCCCTTTTCTGATTAAAATCTGCCCCGGCATTCATCTCCATCTCATCCGGATTCAGAAGTTCATCCTTCGCATGGGAAATCTGCGCCAGAAGTGCACGCTCCTTAACTTTCTTTGTGTCGATGTTCATCTTGCGGCAGATTTCTTTCATCAGGGTTTTCTGGTCATCTGCATCATAAATTGTAAAATTATTATCATAGCCAAGGCGGTCGATGTGACGTCTCAGAATACGTACACATGTAGAATGGAAAGTGGATACCCACACACTGCCGCCACCGACATTACCCGCGATCCGGTCGACACGCTCCCGCATCTCGTGTGCAGCCTTATTTGTAAATGTGATCGCAAGGATATTCCACGGATTGATTCCCTTCTCCGCAATCAGATATGCAATCCTGTGTGTCAGGACTCTGGTCTTTCCCGATCCTGCTCCTGCAAGGATCAGAAGCGGTCCTTCCGTATAGAAAACCGCCTCCTTCTGGCGCTCATTTAATGTATCATATATACTCATCAGATTTCTCCTGTCTCTTATTGATCGGTTCTTCATGCCGAACTGATGTTTTCATATCTTCTGTTATTATACATGAAAGCCCACACGGGGTAAAGGAATTTTAAAAAAACCATTTACAAGTAGTATTTGAAACTATATAATAAAGCATATAGGTGTCAAATCACCATTCTGCCTGTCTGAACAGGCAAAGGAGATGAATATATGTCAGTTAATACAGAATCTATCATCCACAATATTATGGAACGTATTTCCGGAATCGGCTATGTGAAGCCGGAGGACATTCCGAATATAGATCTCTATATGGACCAGGTAACTACTTTTATGGAGTCACAGCTTGCACATTCAAAGCGTTACAAAGATGACAAGATCCTCACCAAGACCATGATCAATAACTACGCAAAGAATAATCTGCTTCCTTCACCTGAGAAGAAGCGCTATTCCAAAGAACATCTGCTGGTTCTGATCTTTATCTATTACTTCAAAAACATTCTGTCGATCAACGACATCCAGACACTGCTCGGACCGCTGACCGACAAATATTTTAAATCAGATGAAAATATAGATCTCACTTCTATCTATACAGAAGTGTTCAGCATGGAAAAGGGCCAGATTGAGGCGCTCCGGAAAGAGCTTCTGGAACGTTACGAGATCGCCCAGGGTACTTTTGAGGATGCACCGGAAGAAGATCGGGATTTTCTCAAATTATTTTCCTTTATCTGTCTCTTAAGCTTTGACGTTTATGTCAAAAAAATGCTGATTGAGCAGATGATCGATGATCTCCGCGCCACGACCGATTATGATCCGAAACACAAATCCAAAAAATAATATGCAGAATTTATCTTTCATACTTTCCGCAATAAAAATTACCTGCATCACTGCAGGTAATTTTTATTTACATATCCGTATTTTCCAAGTCGTTCAGAATATACTTTCCAGTAGGTACTGTCACTGGAATCTGCGATCTGTACGATATCTCCGGTATTCAGTCTGCCGATCTCATTCGCATCATCATATGCCATCTCACTTCGAAGTGCAAGATATCCGCTTGTTACCTTGACTGTCTTGCGGATCACCGGATTACGGTCTACAAGATAATCCTTATTGACATATCCGCCTTTGTCAAAGTCCGGTGCATACACCAACCAGTAAGTATCATCACTGTTATCTGCAATCTGAACAATATCTCCGGAATACAGTTTCGCAATCTCATTAGATGACTTATAAGCTTTTGCATTACGAAGTGCCAGGTATCCACTCTGCACACTGACTGTACATTCATATGAAGAGTTTGCCAGATACTTGCGGTTCACATATCCGTACTTATCATGCTTTGATGAATATACATACCAGTAAGTACTGTCGCTCGCATCTACCAGTTCCACACTCTCGCCGGTGTAAAGCTGACCGATCTCATTCGCATCCCGGTATGCTTTCTCTGTACGAAGTGCCAGATATCCGCTCGCAACGGTCACAGTGTACATATTCGACAGTTGTGTATCGGCATCAATTGCCTTCGGCTCTGCCATAACCGGTACAGAAACTGCAAGCGTAAGCATCAGTGTCAGCAAAACTCTCGTGATCTGCCTGATCCATGTGTAATTCTTTTTCATAGTGTAGCCCCCTTTTTCTTTCGAAGGACTCTGAACCGTCCTTGTCAAATTTTTTATTATAGTATATCATATATGAAGTTATTTCTGTAAAATAAATTCATCAGGAGGATACAAAAAATGCGAAAATTTTTATCCCTTTTTCTCGCCGCATGCCTGTTTCTTTTACTTCCGGTCACGACCTGGGCTTCTGAAGAAACTACTTATGAAAGTGAACAGGGACAGGCCATGATCAAGGCTCCCTCTTCATCTGTGTTTGGCAGCGGAGATTCTACTGATTCAGCCGCTGATGCTGACAGTTCTGATTCTGATAATTCAGAAAACACCGGAGATACCGCTTCTTCCGGAATTGACTGGTCTGCAGCCAACACTGCCTCCCGTGCTTCTTCCGATAACTCCGGATTTACCGTATGCATCGATCCGGGACATCAGGGCAGCTGGGTTGATATGAGTGCCCAGGAACCGATGGCTCCCGGCTCTTCACAGACCAAAAACAAGGCAACGACCGGCACCACCGGCAACTATTCCAAAGTTCCGGAATACGAAGTAAATCTGCAGGTGTCTCTTGTCCTCAAAAAAGAACTGATTTCCCGCGGCTACAAAGTCGTCATGACACGAGAAGACAACGATAAAGCGATCAGCAACAAAGAACGTGCGGAATTTGCTACCTCTGAGGATGCAGATATCACCGTCCGCATTCATGCAAACAGCGACAACAGCGCATCCGCTGCCGGAGCACTTACTATGGCACCGACCAGCGCCAACCAGTATCTTGATACAGACCTTATCGAAAAAAGTAATACTCTGGCCGAATGTATCATAAACAGCTACTGTTCTGCCACCGGACTTGCCAACAAAGGCGTGATCTCTGCAGACAATATGACCGGTACCAACTGGAGCACTGTACCTGTTGCGATCCTGGAAATGGGATTTATGAGTAATGAAAGTGATGACATGTATATCACCGATACTTCCCACCACGAAACAATGGCTAAAGGAATCGCCGATGGAATTGATGACTACTTCAACATCGTTGCATCTGATCTCACCGGATCCGGAGAACATCTTTCCGATCTGACTGATACACTGGAAAAGACTTATGTCAATCCACTTGAAGCAGCTAATGAAACCTGGGCAATCGCTGCCATGGATCTGAGCGATCATGCTTACAGTACTGTAAATGCAGAAGTATCCTTGCAGTCTGCCAGCGTGATCAAAGCTTTTATCATGGCTGCAGTCTTTGATAAACTCGTCTATCCTGATAATGCCACCGAACCTTCTTCTGATTATGAAAGCAGTCTGAAGCCACTCCTCACCCAGATGATCACAGTCAGTGACAACGATGCTGCAAATGAACTTGCACGCAGACTCGGTGGCGGGGATTTTCAGGAAGGTGCATCTGTCTTAAATGAATTCTGTCAGGAGCACGGCTATACATCGACACATCTCGGACGGGAATTTCTCGCTTCCAACCCGACTGATGACAATTATACAAGTGCATCCGACTGCTGCCGCCTCCTGTCCGATATTTACAGTGGCACCATGGTCAACGCCGATGCCTCCGCCGACATGCTGGCACTTCTGAAAGCCCAGACACGTACCGGCAAGATTCCATCCGGTGTTCCGTCTGGTGTGGAAACTGCCAACAAAACCGGCGAACTTTCTGCTGGTGATGGTCTCGGCATAGTCGAAAACGACATTGCAATTGTTTTTGATAAGGAGCATCCCTACGTCCTCTGTGTACTCTCTAATAACATTCAGAATAATTCAAGTGCACAGGAAACCATAAAAAATATCTCCGCGGATGTCTATCAGTATATGATTTCCCGGAAATAAAACAGCCTCTGAATCGTTCAGACAGGCAATATAAAAGGAACAGGTTATCGGAGTTTACGTTGCTCCATAATCTGTTCCTCTTTTTCTTATGTGATCTTTCTTTGATTATGTCGTTTATTCTTCTGTCTTGCCTTCTGCTTCTTTTTCTTTCATTCTGGCAAATACCATCTCATAACCGTCGTTTCCGTAATTCAAAGAACGGTTTACACGGCTGATCGTCGCGGTAGATGCACCGGTCTTTTCAGAAATATCCAGATATGTGCGCTTGTCTGTCAGCATCTTTGCAACTTCAAAACGCTGTGACAGAGAAAGAAGCTCGTTGATCGTACATACATCCTCAAAAAATGTATAACACTCCTCTTTATTCTTCAGACAAAGGATTGCTTCAAATAAATGGTCAACCTCTTCTGTTCTGATTTTCTTACCCATGATCCCTTCTCCTTTGGTTCCATTTTGTTTTAGTCTTATTTGCTGTTCTATGTCTTATTCCGTATACATCGTATTTTAACACTTTAACATGTGAAAAGCAAGGACTATTTTAATGCGTTAATATACCCCCTCAACGCATTCACAGAATGATTCACTACCAGCTCCTCCGGAAAATCCAGTTCTTCCAGAAGTCCTCTTGCCGCATCAAATTCTGCAATGTGTGTATCAAAATGTGCATCACTGTCCATCACGACCGGAACCTGATATTTGATACAGAATTTAAGCATCTTTACATCATTCTCCCTTGCGTTCTGCCGAAACGAATCCGGTACAAGAGAATGATTATTTATTTCAAGGATCTTGCCATATTCTTTTGCCCCCTGTACAAGAGCTTCATAATCCACCTCATAACGTCCGTCATCCGGGTGTCCGATAATATTAACATATGGATTCTTCATCGCATTCAGATATGCACTCGTATTTTCCTCACGTGTTCCCGGTTTCATGCACGGCAAATGAAGGCTGGCAATTCCAATATCCATTCCCCGAAGTTCTGCTTCATTCAGATCGACTTCTCCCTGCGGATTCAGGATATTCAGTTCTGCTCCCAGAAACAGCCGGATACCATATAGTTCTCTCGGAACGGTTTTGAGATTGTGAAAATAATAATTATAACAGGTTCCCGGCATCATCGGTGCATGCTCCGTAATTCCCAGAATCTCCAGTCCTTTATCAGCTGCGGCCTTTGCCATCTCACGCAGAGTATTATAGGCATGTCCGCTTGCAATCGTATGTGTATGCAGATCCATTACCGTTTCATATCTCATATTATCTGTCCTCGTCTTTCTTGTATGATGTCCTTTTTCATTGTTGCGCATATCTGACAGTATACTACCTTTTTTTCATTTTGTAGATACTCTGTTGAATTTTTTATCCGTGTAAAGTATAATTAGAACAAATGTACGCATTTATGTAGTAGAATGGAGGATCTTTTATGGATCTGTTTGAATATGCAAAATCAAAAACCCTTGACCGTGAATCACCTCTGGCTTCCCGTCTTCGTCCGACGACGCTGGATGAAGTGGTCGGACAGGAGCATATCGTCGGCAAAGACAAATTATTATACCGCGCTATCAAGGCTGATAAGCTGACTTCTGTCATCTTTTACGGACCGCCCGGAACAGGCAAGACTACGCTTGCCAAAGTCATTGCCAATACGACCAGCGCCAATTTTACCCAGATCAATGCCACCGTTGCCGGCAAGAAAGACATGGAGCAGGTCGTACAGGAAGCGCAGAATAATCTCGGGATGTACGGACGCAAGACCATCCTTTTTATCGATGAAATTCACCGCTTCAACAAAGGACAGCAGGATTATCTTCTTCCTTTCGTTGAGGACGGAACGATTATTCTCATCGGTGCCACGACCGAAAATCCATACTTCGAGGTCAACGGGGCTCTTCTTTCCCGTTCCATCATCTTCGAACTGAAAGCATTAAGTACCGAAAATATCCGCACGTTGCTTCTCCGTGCAGTCAACGACTGCGACAGGGGCATGGGCAGCTACGGTGCTATGATCGATGAAGATGCCCTTGATTTCCTTGCCGATATGGCAGGCGGTGATGCAAGAAGCGCATTAAATGCAGTCGAGCTTGGTATCCTCACCACCCCGAAGGGCGCAGACGGACATATCCATCTGACATTGGAGGTTGCTTCAGAGTGCATTCAAAAGCGTGTTGTCCAATATGATAAAAAAGGCGATAACCACTACGACATCATTTCCGCCTTCATCAAGAGCATGCGTGGTTCCGATCCGGATGCCGCTGTCTATTACCTTGCCAAAATGCTTTATGCCGGCGAAGATATCAAGTTTATTGCGCGGCGTATCATGATTCTTGCCTCCGAAGATATCGGAAATGCAGATCCGCAGGCACTCTCTGTCGCAGTTGCCGCCGCACAGGCGGTCGAGCGTGTCGGTATGCCGGAATCACAGATCATCCTCTCCCAGGCAGTCACCTATATGGCATGCGCCCCCAAAAGCAATTCCGCTGTCAACGCGATCTTTGCCGCGATGGATTCCGTGAAACGCACACGCACGACCGTACCGGTTCATTTACAGGATGCTCATTATGGCGGTCACGAAAAACTCGGCAAGGGTATCGGTTACAAATACGCCCACAGCTATCCGAACCACTATGTCGAACAGCAGTATCTCCCGGACGAAATCCAGGGAGAACATTTCTATGAGCCGGGAGACCTCGGCTATGAGAAAGAAATCAGGGCTTACATGCGTAAAATTAAAGGCAGGGATTGATTCCCCGCCTTTTTGCTCATCATTCTTTACTTTCTCTGTCTGAGAATTTCAGATCAGTTCTCCCATCAGGTTTTCATAAATCTCCTGGCTCTTTTTCGGCCAGTTACGGCAAATAGCCTGCGCCGCTTCTTTCCCCGGTGCGACCAGTGTCAGATCCAGAACTGTCGATTCCTTCTCAATGATCTGGCAGCGTACCGCATGTGCACCCTGTGGTGTTGTATAATAATCTGCAGGTGTCAGGATGCGTTCCTGCCTCTGTCCACCATGACTTTGCAGATATTCTTTTATTTCGTTCTTAATTTCTCCGGACAGTTCCTTCTCAAAATAAGAAAGTGTCTTCGCTCCCTCTTCCGTCAGTTCGTAATAGGAACTGTTGGAGATCGTACGTTTCCGGAGTAATTCTGTTTCGGTCAGTTCCGAAAGTACCTTTTGCAGTTGAAAATAATCCGTGTATTCACGGTCAAGTATAAATTCTGAAATCTGAGAATTTGTCAGTGTTTCCTTTGCATGTTTCGCCATATATAAGACGATCAGCTTGTACGTTGTGAATGGTTCTGCCATTTCAGTCACCTCTTTCTCATACTTCTCATACTGTCTGATGTCTGAACTGTCTCCCCTGCCAGCTTCCCCGTATCTTCATCTCATGATGCAGAAGATTCAAAACTTCTCTCTTACGGCTTGCCCACAAAGGCGCGATCAGAAGATCCGCCGGTCCGTCTCCCGTTATCCTGTGGATCACGATCGAAGGATCCAGATGTTCCAGACATTCAATCAGCAGATTCAGATATTCTTCTCTTTCGTAAACATGAAACTTCCCGGCGAGGTAATCATCCGCCAGATCCGTCCCACGAAGTACATGCAACAGTTGCAGCTTGATACCCTGTATATCCCTTCCGTTCAGATAGTCCATCGTCTTAAGGATATCCGCATCAGATTCTCCCGGAAGTCCGAGTATCGTATGGACGATGACCTGTATTCCATGTGACCTCAGCCTGTGCACCGTTTCCTCAAAACAGGAAAGAGGGTATCCTCTTCGGATATAAGCGGCGGTCTGCTCATGTATCGTCTGAAGTCCCAGTTCGATCCACACCGGTTTGATCTGATTCAGCTCATCCAGAAGGCCAAGCACCTCATCCCCGATACAGTCCGGTCTTGTCCCGATGGACAATGCCACTACTGAAGGATGCCGGATCGCCTCCGTAAAAATCTTCCGAAGGTATTCGACCGGCGCATACGTATTCGTATACGCCTGAAAATAAGCAATATATTTGTGAATCGGACGCTTCGCACGAAGCATCTCGATCTGACTGTCAATCTGATCCGTTATGGAAAGTGCCGCATCTGCTGCAAAATCACCGCTTCCTCCGGCACTGCAGAAAATGCATCCCCGACTTCCCAGCTTACCGTCACGATTCGGACAGGACATGCCGCCATTCAGTGTTACCTTGTAGACTTTTTCGCCAAACGTCTGCTTAAGCATGTAATCGAGAGAATGATACGGCTTTCCGTTCCAGTTTCTCATAGTCTGCGGTGCATCCGCATTTCCACTCATACAGACTCGCCTGTGCTTCCCTGCCCTGCTTCTTCTTTTGGCATATAGTTGTCAAAAATCTTCGCAAGGAAACAGGAATTACAATACGCGATCAGCGCAAATCCCATAAGCAGAAACAGAACAAACAGCGTTGACTGTATCTGATAGCTTTTCACAAGCAGAAGTAACAGCGGACATACCGCAATGAGTACCATAATAACTGTATACGGAAGATGACGGATTGCCATAAACAAAGCATTTTTGATCGTATTTTTGATTGTGTTATAAAATCTGGCAAGTACCGGATACACATACAAAAACAAGATAAAATAGATCAGTGCAAATGCCATAAAGACAATATGAAAGATCTGTCCGGCTCCTCCCTGCATTGCTTTCGCCACATTCAGGTCTACATAAAGCACCACACCGATCAGCAGCATGATCAGATTAATGATTGTTGCCTGTTTGAAGTTCTGCTTAAAAGATTTAAAAAAGCTTCTTACGATGTAGGCTTCTTCGTTACGTACCATTTTCAGTGTCACGTAGTACATGGCCGTGATCGATGCACCTGCGGTAATGATCGGAATACAACAGACCACACAGATAATATTTAAAATACACAGATCCGCCACCTTACTCATAAATCTGAAAAATTTATTATTCATATCAAAAATACGTCCCATGTGTATCGCTCCTTTGGTTTTCTTCTCCGGATAACACCGGTCTCTGATAAACAGTATAACGAAAATTTTCCCAAAAAGCAATCAAAACCCAAACAGTTGTTTTCTGTCTGCAAGGATTGCAGGAAACTATGGCATGATCAGTTCGTCTACCGTGACAAACTCATACCCTTTTTCTTTCAGACTGTCCGCAACTTTAAATGCTGCTTCTACTGTTGTCTTATATTCGTCATGCATCAGAATGATCGAACCATCGTTCACATTTTCCTCGACAGTCTTTATGATCTGTTCCGTATTCTGCACCTTCCAGTCCAGCGTATCGATCGTCCAGAACACCGGTATCATCTCCACACACAGTTCCAGATTCTTTTTCCATGCCCCAAACGGAGGACGCATGTACTGTGGATATGTCCCCGTCGTTTCATAGATCAGATTGTTCGCCTTTAAGATCTCTTCTCTCGCTTTTGCATCACTTAGTTTATCCAGCTGCACGTGATGATACGTATGGTTTCCGATCAGATGCCCATCCTCCTGCATCCGTCTGACCAGATCCGGATTCTGCTCTATCTTTTCGCCCAGAAGAAAAAATGAAGCTTTGATTTTTCTTGCGCGCAGCCCGTCAAGCAGGACTGCTGTATATCTCGCATCCGGTCCGTCGTCAAAGGTCAGTGCAGCTTTGGGATGCTCCATGGACTGTTCTACCAGACGGAGCATGCCCTGCCCTGCTATATTTTCTGCAATCACTCTTCCCGAAGTACACCGAACTTCCGGATCTGTACGCTTCCATCCGACAGCCAGCACAAATACCACAATCAGAATCAGTAAAACACATACTTTTCTTTTTTTCATTGATGCTCCCGGACTTTCTTAAATTTTCAGATTCCAGTTCTGTTCAATATATGCATTCAAGCACAAAAAAAGCACTGAAAGCTCTTTCAGAAGCCCCCAGTGCCATTTTCTTTATTTATTCAACATAATCTTAAGCTGTGCCTCGATCGCATCCACACATTTCTCAAATCCAAGCTTTCCGCTGTTCAGACAGAGATCGTAGTTTGTTGCATCGTTCCAGATACCGCCCGCAAACTTACGGTAGTAATCCTGTTTGCGTTTGTCATCTTTGAGAAGGAATTTCTCGACATCTTCTCTTGATCCGGAAATCTTCTCAGAAGCCTTCTCCACACGAAATTCCCAGGGCGCATGGATGAATACGCGTAATGTATTTGGACGATCTTTAAATACATAGTTTACGCAGCGTCCTACGATAACGCAGGATTCTTTTTCCGCAAGATCATTCACTACCTTCGCCTGATAATTAAACAGGTTTTCATCAGAGATGAAATCCTTGCTGCCCGGCTGATGCAGCCCACCTTTGTAAATGCTGTCTTTACTTCCGAAAAGAGAACTTTTGACTTTGTCTCCCGCTTCAACTTTACCAAAAAGCTTCACGTCTATTCCGCTCTCATCAGATGCCATCTGAATGATCTGTTTGTCATAAAAAGAGATTCCCAGACGTTCTGCCAGCATTTTACCTACGGTACGTCCGCCGCTTCCATACTGTCTTGCGATTGTGATTACAACCTGATCCATATCGATTCCTCCTTATTCTCCCAGATATGCTTTCTGGACAGATTCATCATGAAGCAGATCATCTGCTTTTCCTTCCAGAGTGATACTTCCTGTCTCAAGAACATACGCTCTGTCAGCAATGGAAAGGGCTTTCTTTGCGTTCTGCTCAACCAGAAGAACGGTTGTGCCACTTTCACTTACTTCTTTGATAATATCAAAGATCTCATTTACAAAGATCGGGGACAGACCCATGGACGGCTCATCCATCAGAATGATCTTCGGTTTGCTCATCAGCGCACGTCCCATTGCCAGCATCTGCTGCTCACCACCGGAAAGTGTACCGGCACGCTGTCCTGTACGTTCTTTCAGACGCGGAAATCTCTTGTATACCATTTCGAGACTCTGTGCAATCTCATTTTTATCTTTTCTTGTATAGGCTCCCATCAGAAGGTTTTCGTATACAGACATATCTGCAAAAACACGTCTTCCTTCCGGTACGTGCGCCATACCCATCTCAACAATCTTATGTGCAGGTGTCTTTGTAAGTTCTTTGCCTCCAAAACTGATGCTTCCTGCTTTTGCCGGAATGATTCCGGTCAGTGTCTGCAGTGTCGTTGTTTTACCTGCTCCGTTTGCACCGATCAGTGCGATAACCTCTCCCTGTTCTACATGAAAGGAAATCCCCTTCAATGCCTGAATGACACCATAATAAACCTGGAGATCTTTTACTTCCAACATTGACATTTGATCTTCCTCCTATTCTCCCAGATATGCAGTAACAACTGCCGGATCTTTCAGAACCTTCAGTGTTTCACCCTGTGCAAGCACCTGCCCGAAGTTCAGTACGGTTACTTCTTCACAGATACCTCCAACCAGTTTCATATCATGCTCGATCAGAAGAATGGTCATACCAAAATGTTTCTGTACAAAACGGATAGTATCCATCAGTTCCTGTGTTTCATTCGGGTTCATACCTGCTGCCGGCTCATCCAGAAGAAGAAGCTTCGGATTGGTAGCCAGCGCCCTGGCGATCTCGAGCTTACGCTGCTTACCATATGGAAGGTTTCCTGCAAGTGTATCGGCTTCTTTGTCGAGGTCAAATACCTTAAGGATCTCCATTGCTTTTTCGTTCATTTCTTTTTCTACTTTGTAGTATTTCGGAAGTCTTAAGATTCCGGTCAGTGTAGAGTACGAATGATGATTGTGAAGTCCGACCTTGACATTGTCAAGAACCGGCATATCCTTAAACAGACGGATGTTCTGGAAAGTACGTGCGATACCTGCTTTGTTGATCTCGATCGTACTCTTTCCTGTGATATCCTGTCCGTCAAGCTTGATAATACCTTCTGTCGGTTTGTACACACCTGTAAGAAGGTTGAAAATTGTTGTTTTACCGGCACCGTTCGGTCCGATCAGACCATACAGCTGACCTTTTTCGATGGATACGTTAAACCCGTCAACTGCACGAAGACCGCCGAACTGGATAGCCAGATGATTTACCTCTAACATTGCCATAGTTAAGCTGCCTCCTTTTTATTCTTAGTGCCTCTGATTTTTTCCATGACACGTGCTCTCCAGTTTCTTGCTGCCGGTGCCCAGTTAAAGAGCATCATAACGATCAGGACGATCGCATAGATCAGCATACGGTAGTTTGCAAATCCACGGAGAAGTTCCGGAAGGGCATAGAGGATGATCGCTGCGATCATCGAACCTCTTAAGTTTCCGATACCACCAAGCACGACATATACCAGAATCAGAATAGACATATTGTAGTCAAATCCAGATACCTTCAACATAGAAAGGTTATGTGCATAAAGTACGCCTGCAACACCTGCAAGAGCTGCTGAAATTGTAAATGCAAGAAGTTTGAACTTCGTCACATCAATACCTACAGATTCTGCCGCAATACGGTTATCTCTGGTCGCCATGATCGCACGTCCGCTTCTGGAGTTTACCAGGTTCTGTACGATAAACAGCGTAAGCAATACCAGAATGATTCCGATCGGGAAGAAATAATGCTTTACGTCTTTATAAAGAGCACCTGTTCCTGAAATACCAAGTGCACCTTTGAGGATCTGTTTGCCGCCTGCTGCAAGCTTGAGATTTGCAGAACTTGTTGCAACATGAAGTCCGTTTTCATCAAAACCGACATACAGGATATTGATCAGGTTTTTGATAATCTCGCCGAATGCCAGCGTTACGATTGCGAGGTAGTCACCACGAAGGCGAAGTACCGGGATACCGATGATCACACCAAACACTGCTGCTACTGCTGCACCGATCAGAATTGCAAGGATAAATCTCGGCACCTGCGGGATATCACTTGCAATGTGAGAAAATAATGCACTGGAATATGCACCAACGCACATGAATCCTGCATGGCCAAGGCTCAGCTCACCGGAAAAACCTACAACCAGGTTCAGAGAGATTGCCGCAATCGTATAAACGCAAAGCGGAACCAGCAGACCTGTAAGAAGTCTTGAGAGGTTTCCTGTTCCGGAAAGGATCTCTACGATCACAAAAATTGCGATTACAATTCCATAGTTGATAAAATTGTTTTTTGTTGTTTTGTTCATTGTTTTTTTCATTCTGACCACCCCTTATACTTTCTCCTGGATGTTCTTTCCGAACAGTCCGGTAGGTTTTACAAGAAGTACCACGATCAGAACCGCAAAACAGATCGCATCTGCAACCTGAGAAGAGATATAGGCTTTACCGAAGATCTCGATCACGCCGAGAAGAATACCGCCGACCATGGCTCCCGGAATGGATCCGATACCACCAAATACGGCTGCTACGAATGCCTTAATACCAGGCATGGCGCCTGTATATGGAGTCAGTGTCGGGTAGGTCTGACAGAGAAGAAGTCCGGCAATTGCTGCAAGTCCGGAACCGATTGCAAATGTCATCGAAATTGTCGCATTGACATTGACACCCATGAGCTGTGCTGCGTCACGGTCTTCAGAAACGGCCTGCATGGCACGTCCCGGTTTTGTCTTCTGTACAAAAAGCATCAGACCGGCCATAATCACAATACAACTCAGGATTGTTACGATCGTAATTCCCTTAATAACAAGCTGTCCGTCAAATAAAGACACCGACGGTACATCAATAACAGTTACAAAACTCTTGGCATCTGCACCGAAGATCAAAAGTGCCAGATTCTGAAGCAAATAGCTGACACCAATCGCTGTGATCAGTACAGCCAGGTTGGATGACGCCTTACGAAGCGGGCTGTACGCTACTTTCTCGATCACCATACCAAGAACGGTACAGAAGATTACAGAAAGTGCAACGGCCAGCACCGGAGACATGCCTCCTCTGGTAACAGCGGTAAGGATCACATATGCACCGACCATGATGACATCACCATGAGCGAAGTTCAGCATTTTAGCGATACCGTATACCATTGTATACCCCAGGGCAATGATCGCATAGATACTGCCCAGGCTGATTCCATCTTTTAAATAGGATAAAAAACTCATAATGCACCTCTTTAAATAGTTGTCATATTAGCGCAAGAAAGGGGAACAGCCCTGTGATAACAGGCAACCGTCCCCCGTCCTCTGATTACATTATTTTAATCTGATTATTCCATTTCTACGTAAGCGCCGTCCTGGATTTCGAAAGCTTTTGGCTCTTTATCGCACTCGCCGTCTTCTGTCCATTTTGCTTTACCTGTAAGACCATCAAGCTCTACACTCAACATTGCCTCAGACATAGCTGCGCTGATGTCTTCGTTGGACATATCCGGTGTGATCTCAGCTGCATCTGCTGCTGCTTTCATTGCATAGAGTACATCATATGTATCTGCTGCGAACTGGTTCGGAACCTCATCTTTGTTAGCATCTTCGTATGCTTTAACGAATGCCTGAGATTTCTCATCTTCTGATGTAGCAGAGAATGGTGTCAGAAGCATAACGCCTTCTGCAAGAGATGTATCGAAGTTTTCTACTCCAAGAATACCGTCCATACCGTCTACACCGAATTTCTTAACATCGTCCATACCTGCATCATGTGCCTGCTGAAGAATCAAAGCATTGTCTGCATAGTAGTTAGGAAGGAACAGAAGTTCTGCACCGCTGTCTTTGATTTTCTTAAGCTGTACAGAGAAGTCTGTGTTGCTGTCTGCTGTGTATGCTTCATCAGCTACAATTTCCAGACCGTTTTCTTCTGCTGCTGCAACGAACGCATCGTTGATACCTGAGTTGTAGTCTGCGGATGAATCATAGAGAACTGCTACCTTTGTAGCAAGATCATGCTCACCGATGTACTGTGCGGATTTTGTTCCCTGTGCAGGGTCTGTGAAGCACATACGGAATTCGTTGCTTCCTGATGTAATACTGTCCACTGCTGTTGCAGACGGTGTAAACATAAATGTGCTTTCTGCTGCTTCTGCTCCGACTGCAATACAGGAACCGGATGTTACAGTTCCGCAAAGCATCTGCATTCCTTTGTCGAGAAGGTCATTGTATGCATTTACTGCCTTCTCCGGGTCAGCCTGATCATCACCTGCGTCAAGAATTTCTACGTTGTATCCGTTGAATCCACCGTTTGCGTTGATTTCTTCTGCTGCAACCTGTGCTGCGTGGTATACACCAAGACCATACTGTGCGTTGTCACCTGTCATAGGTCCGATTACACCGATCTTGAATGTCTCCGCATCATCCGCAAATACAGCCGTCGGCATCATTGCTGCTGTCATGGCTACTGCTGCTGTTACAGCAAGTACTTTTTTCATATTTTTCATAATAAGATCCTCCTATCTTATAATCAGCTCGCTTTACTTTCATTTGCTAAAGCTTTAATGTAGTTGATTATAGCATTCAGTTTCTACGATTGCAAGCAAAATTTTAGAATTTCTTTAGAATTTGTTTATTCAGCAAAAACTACTGTCTTTCTTATACGGACATTTTTAGTTATAAAAAAGACCACAGTCCGATTGCGGCGCTGCGGTCTTTTATTCATATAATCAGCTATTATGCAACTGCTTTTTTAGCGATTTCAGCAAGTGCTGCAAATCCTTCTGCATCGTTTACTGCAAGTTCTGCAAGCATTTTTCTGTTGATGTCAACGTTTGCAACTTTCAGTCCGTGCATCATTTTGCTGTAGGAAAGTCCGTTCATTCTTGCTGCTGCGTTGATACGAGCGATCCAGAGCTGTCTGAACTGACGTTTTTTCTGTTTACGTCCTGCATAGGAGCTTGCAAGTGCTCTCATTACAGACTGTTTTGCTACTCTATACTGTTTGGAACGGGCTCCTCTGTAACCCTTTGCCAGTTTTAATGTACGGTTATGTCTTTTCTTTGCGTTTAATCCGCCTTTAATTCTTGCCATTTCTTATTTTCCTCCTGTTCGTCTTCCGATATCGTCCGCTGCTTATTATAAATACGGCAGTGCTTTCTTAATGTTCTTAAGGTTTGTAGAATCTACAACAGTAGCTTTTCTCAGATTTCTCTTTCTCTTCTGAGATTTCTTTGTTAAGATATGGCTCTTGTAAGCTTTATTTCTCATGATTTTTCCGGTTCCGGTTTTTTTGAAACGTTTTGCTGCTGCTCTACAGGTTTTAATCTTAGGCATAATAAAATCCTCCTTAATTCGTGGTTCTGTTTTTTATTTTATATTATCATAAATATGTGTGTGAAACACGTTATCTCTGATAACTGCTTAACGCTTTTCACTGAGGAACATGGTCATGCTTCTTCCTTCGATCTTCGGAGCTTTCTCTACGACTGCGATGTCTGTGAGAAGTTCTGCAAAATCATCCAGAACATGTTTGCTGCTTGACATATGTGCCATCTCTCTTCCGCGGAAACGTAATGTGACTTTTACGCGGTCTCCCTTGGAGAGGAATTTTCTCGCTGCATTGACTTTTGTCTTCAGGTCATTTGTATCAATGTTAGGAGAAAGACGTACTTCCTTGATGTCGATTGTTTTCTGTTTTTTCTTAGCTTCTTTTTCCTTACGGGAAAGCTCATAACGATATTTACCGTAGTCGATAATCTTGCACACCGGTGGTTTTGCCTGTGGCGCGATCTTTACAAGATCAAGTCCGGCCTCCTGTGCCTTTGCAAATGCTTCTCTGGAAGACACGATACCGAGCTGTGCTCCGTCCGGTCCGATCAAACGCACTTCTTTGTCTCTGATCTGTTCGTTAATCATTAAATTGCTAATTGTAGTACACCTCCATACCTGTAAATGATAAACCTGACTCTCAAGTCACCCTCTGCGTTTGCGAAAACAAAAAAGAGTATGGACAGACTCCACACTCTACTATATCCAGACGCACAAAAAATCATGTGACATCTACAGCATTAACTGCTGTGCTGCGATATATAAACCCGAGCCGCATCAACACGTGCGCTGAGGTGAGAGTGTAACTCTGCTTTGTTTTCTCCACGTACTTATATAAGATATCATGTCTTTTATATGATGTCAAGTTTTTTATTATATTATTTTTTGTATATTTTTCTTCGACCTGCAAATACTACTTTTTGCATGGATCTTTATGATTATGTCATTTTATCTGATCAATAAGGAGGTTACAAACATGACTATTCTGAACTGTTCTGCAACAAAATGTATTTACAACGACAACAAACTCTGTTCTCGCGGTGATATTGAGATCACCGGTGACAACGCACACCGTGCTGATGAAACAAGCTGTGGCAGTTTCCGCGACCGTACAACTGCAGCCATGCAAAACAGCGGTGCTGAACACTGCGGCTGCGAAAAGATCAACATCGACTGCAAAGCACAGGAATGCACCTACAACAACAAATGTAAATGTACCGCCTCCTCCATTAATGTAGCGGGATGCAGTACCGATGGCTGCAACGAAACAAAATGCAGCACCTTTGCCTGTAAGTGCTGAAAATCAAATACCATGATGTAATGCCAAAAAAGAGACGCTGTATCAGCAGCGTCTCTTTGTCTGTCGAATTAATTTATCTGTTTCTTAAGAAATCCGGAATCTGGATATCCTTTTTCTGTACAGTGCTGGTCGGAACTTTACCTGTGTAAGAACCACTGTTCATAGTTGGAAGGCTGAAGCTTGGCATAGTCATATTGCCAGCCGGTGCTACAGAACCTGTTGTGGATTTACGTACGGTAAATGGTGTCGTATTACTTCTGCTTCCAAATGGAGTTGCCTTTGCTGTTGTATCGGATAATCCGGTAGCAATAACTGTGATTCTTGCATAATCTGCAACAGAATCATCATACATGGCACCAAAGATGATGTTTGCATCTTCACCTGTCAGTTCCTGTACATAGCTTGCTGCATCATTTGCATCCATAAGAGAAATATCACCGGAAATATTGATGATAACATGAGTTGCTCCCTTGATGGTTGTCTCAAGAAGCGGGGAAGCTACTGCCTGCTGAACAGCCTCCATAGCCTTGTCATCTCCTCTTGCTTCTCCGATACCGATATGTGCAATACCTTTATCTGTCATAACTGTCTGTACATCGGCAAAGTCAAGGTTGATCAGTGCCGGCAGATTGATCAGATCTGTGATACCCTGAACTGCCTGCTGCAGAACTTCGTCTGCTTTGCGGAGTGCTTCCGGCATCGTTGTACGGCGATCTACAATCTCCAGTAATTTGTCATTCGGGATGACGATCAGTGTATCAACAGCTTTCTTCAGATTTTCGATTCCGGAAAGAGCATTGTTCATACGTGTCTTTGCTTCGAAACGGAAAGGCTTCGTAACAACACCTACGGTGAGGATTCCCATTTCTTTGGCTGCTGCTGCGATCACCGGAGCAGCACCTGTACCGGTACCACCGCCCATACCACAGGTAACGAATACCATATCAGCGCCTTCGATCAACTGTTTAACTTCTTCTATGCTCTCCTCGGCTGCCTTCTGGCCAACTTCCGGCTGTGCACCTGCGCCGAGACCCTTTGTAATCTTTTCACCAATCTGAAGTACTGTTGGAGCCTTGCAAAGTGTCAGAGCCTGTTTATCAGTGTTTACACCAACAAATTCAACTCCCCCGATGGCTTCTTCAACCATTCTGTTTACTGCATTATTTCCAGCTCCGCCCACGCCGATTACAATAATCTTAGCGGAGGACTCAGCTTCATTCGACATAATCTCTAACAATGTACTTCCTCCTTTATTCTCCTGATATTAGCATATCAGGCTACATATAGATATATCATATATTTTTTTTTTGAATTAATCAACCACTATTTTGGTTTTTTTATACTTTTTTCACGATTATTCGCCAATCTGCAGCTATTCGTAATCGCTTTCGTCCGAATAACCGGAATCCCAGCTATCATACTCTCCGTCGCTCTCATCACTGTAACTGTCATCTTCCGAATAATCCTGATATTCTTCAGTTTCTTCAGATGTACCATCTTCTGATTCATCAGAGCTGTCTGAGGAATCCGTACCGGTGTTTCCTGCATTGTCCGGCATCGGACCTACATAATTGCCCTCCCGGTCATATTCGCTGACACCATCAAATCCGCCGGATTCGTTGTAGCCGCCCTTCCAGTCTCCAAAACTGTCGATCAGTTCCTGTGTCGGTTCTTCCCCGACATAGTTCATATTCGCATCATATTCACCTGAGCCTGTATAATCGCCCTCTTCATCATAACCACCGACCCAGTTTTCTTTTGCATAATCAAGTTCTGTCTTCGGTTTCGCTCCGACGTATTTGCCATTTTCGTCGTACTCACCATCACCGGTATAATCGCCATTCTCGTCATAACCGCCTGTCCAGTTTTCGGCAGTCACCACTTCCTCTTCCATCTCAAAGGTAACTGTCTTGGACGATTCCGTGATATTTTCCATATGAAGAATTCCCTTCTCGCCGGTGATCTGCGGAAGGATTGCAATCGTTCGGTTCATCTTATCTTCCAGATAACGGTCCTTGCCCAGTTTTACCGTAATGTCGCCGTATATCAGATTAATCGTGTAATCTTCATCCAGTTCAATATAATCCGGTGTCGTATCATTTTTGGCAAAAATCGTAGATAATGCAACTGCTGTATTCAATACCGCATTCTTGATCGGAAGTTTCTCGTTCATAACAGTTTTCCTGACTGTAATGCCCTCGAAATATGGTACAGATTCATCTCTCGTCCTGCTGCTTTCGATAAATTTTCCATTACGGTCAAAGTAAATATAGCTGTCAAGATATGGAATGCAGCCGACCACATTTTTTTCTTTCACACCGATCACGATGGAATTTCTTCCGGAACGGCTGACAGAATACGATTCTACATACGGCACATTCTCTACTTTTGCTTTAGAACATGTGATCGGTGCCAAAATCGAATTTGAGGAAAAAGCTCCTGTCAGAATCATTTTCTTCAGTTCTTTCTTACTGTAGTGAGAGTTTTCCATAACTTCAACATGCGTTACATGAAAAAAAGAAAAGAAAAAAATAATCCCGGCGAGCAGAATTGCCCCAACTGCCAGCCCGGTCTTTTTTGCTGTATTTTTTGTGAATTTAATTTTCTTATAATTGGATGTTCTCATAAAAAACAGTACCTGTATCCTCTGTTATCAAACCGCCTAATTTCTTAAGGTCACCGCCTATGTCCTCATATCCGCGCCGGATAAAAGAACATCCGCGTATCACAGAACTCCCCTCTGCTGCAAGCGCTGCAACCAGAAGTGCCGCACCTCCCCGAAGTTCCTCTGCATAAACGCAGCTTCCATACAGTTTTCCTCCACAGACAACCGCTGTATCTCCGTCAACCCGGATATCTGCGCCCATTTTCTTAAGTTCATGGCAGACCTTAAAACGGTTTTCGAATATATTTTCTTTTATTATGCTTTTACCGGGGACAGTTGCCAGAACCGCCAGAAGCGGTGACTGCAGATCTGTGGGAAAACCCGGATAGACCTCTGTCTCCAGAAACGGAAGGGAAAAGCGAACCCTGCTTCCGTCCGCTATTAGTTTACCACTGTTCCATTCATATTGTCCACCCATTTTCCGATATACTTGAAGGAACGCGTCCAGTTCCCCCTCCGGTGCATTCTCGATCACGATGCGTCCTCTGGTAGCAGCCGCTGCACAAAGATACGTACCGGTCACGATCCGGTCCGCCGGGATCTGCATCTTCGTACCACAAAGTTTTTCTGTTCCCTCGATGCAGATACACTCATCTCCCGCTCCTTCGATCTTTGCCCCCATTGCGTTCAGGAAACGGCAGAGCCATACGATTTCCGGCTCTCTGGCACAGTTTCGAAGAGTGGTAGCACCTTTTGAAAGCGTCGCACACAGAATCGCCTGTTCTGTTGCTCCGACACTTCTTTTCGAAAAAACGATTTCCGTCCCGCAAAGCTTTTTACAGGATACCGTTATTTTTTTCTCCTCTTCTTTTATTTCCGCACCAAAACTCTTTAATACATAAAGATGAAGATCCACCGGCCGCTTCCCGATCACACAGCCGCCCGGATAACCAATTTCTGCCCGCCCGTTTCTGGCAAGGAGCGGTCCCAGAAGAATGATCGAACTGCGCATCCTGCCGCTGTATGTTTCCGGTACATGGCTTCCGTCCGCATGGGTACAATCCAGATACAGATCATGATCTTCCCACCATGTTTCTGCCCCCAGCGCACGAAGAATTTCTTCCATATAAAAAACATCCGTAATTCGCGGACAGGCTTTCAGTACACTGATGCCACGATGAAGAAGTGCTCCCGCCATCAACGGCAGCACCGTGTTTTTAGAACCCTGAACGGTTATATTTCCATGAAGACAGTTTCCCCCGATTACGTGAATTTCATCCAACCATTCCACTCCCTCAGGGACTCTTGCTGTTATTATATGCAAAAGACCAGATCCCGTTCATTTTCAAGCGGAGTCTGGTCTTATAAAATCAATATTGCCACAGCGATCACAGGTTTCTGACATATTCTTTAAACATATCTCCACGCTGTTCATAATTGTCAAACTGTCCCCAGCTTGCACATGCCGGTGAAAGAAGAACGGCATCTCCCGGATTTGCCTTTTCTGCACATACCTTTACTGCCTCTTCAAGGTTTTCACATAAGATGCACGGGCATACACCGAGGCGCTCTGCGGCCTCTTTGATCTTGTCACGTGTCTGTCCGATCAGTACCAGATAACGTACTTTGCCGTCAAACGCATTCAGCCATTCATCATAGCCGGAACCTTTGTCGTATCCGCCGCCGATCAGAAGTGTCGGACGGTTCATTGCCTGGATACCTTTGATTGCAGCATCCGGATTGGTTCCCTTGGAATCGTTATAATATGCAACACCATTTTTTTCAGTCACATATTCAATACGATGCTCCACTGCCGTAAATTCACAGATGCTCTTACGGATGCTCTCCACCGGAACACCTGCGTAATATGCCATTGCAGATGCAGCCATGACGTTTTCAAAATTATGCTGTCCGAGAAGTTTGAGTTCTCCGGTGCGTACAAGCGGAATCTCTTCTTCAGCAGTTTTCAGGATGATCTGATCACCATCCAGATAGATTCCCTCTTCAAGCTTGCGTACACTTGAGAAATATACAACCTTCGGAGTAATATTCCTGCCAAATTCACGGAGAATCGGATCTTCATAGTTCAGGATGCAGAAATCGTCCGCTGTCTGATTCTTAACGATCAGTTCTTTTACACGGATGTATTCTTCCATCGTATGATGTCTGTTCAGATGATCCTCTGTAATATTGAGGATTGCGCTGACCTTCGGTGCAAATTCTTCGATCGTCTCAAGCTGGAAACTGCTGATCTCCGCTACTGTCGTAGTATTATCCTGCATCTCCAGGGCCTTGGAAGTATATGGTGTTCCGATGTTTCCGACAACAAAAACGGAATCTTCTGCATCGCCCATGATCTTACCGAGCAGTGCAGTTGTTGTTGTCTTACCATTTGTTCCGGTAATTGCCAGCACTCTTCCCTTACCTGTGCGGTAAGCAAGCTCGACTTCTCCCCAGACCGGAAGTCCCTGTTCATAAAAGCTCTTTACGATCGGGATATCGGTCGGTACACCGGGACTTAATACAACCAGATCCAGTGCTTTTCTTACTTCTTCCGGAAGCTCTCCCGCATATACGCTGATATCTTTACAGTGTTTTACTTTATGTACTACAGCCTCTTTGTCGAGGTCTGCATTTCCATCATAGATGACCGGTTCTGCACCAACCTGTCCGAGAAGCTCAGCTGCACCGATCCCGCTTTTGCCGGAACCGAATACAAGCACCTTTTTTCCCTGCAAATTCATAATAATTCCTCCTTGTGACATTTACATTGCCAGAAGTGCGATCAGACACATAACTGCGGTGATCACAGAAAATACGGCAACGATTCTTGTCTCTGACCATCCACACAATTCAAAGTGATGATGGATCGGCGCCATCTTAAAGATACGTTTTCCGTGAGTTGCCTTAAAATACGTTACCTGAATCATAACGGACAATACTTCTACGAGATAGATCAGTCCGATCAGCAGGATAAACAGCGGCATCTGCATCATGTAAGCAGCACCCGCAACAAATCCGCCCAGAGCCAGAGATCCTGTATCACCCATAAAAACTCTTGCCGGATATACGTTGAACAGAAGGAATCCCATCATTCCTCCGACTACCGCTCCTGTCACCGGCTCGATACCACTTCCCATACCGATGGAAACAACAGTAAAGAAAACTGCAACGATCAGCGTTACGCTGGATGCCAGACCGTCAAGTCCGTCTGTAAAGTTTACACCGTTTACGGTACCGATCACGGCAAAGAAAAGAACCGGGATCGCCAGCCATCCGAGGTTCAGATAATGGTTCGGCCAGAACGGAATACGCATCGCAAGATCCACATTTGTATAGTTCAGTATATAATATACAAAGATTCCTGTTACAACAACCTGAAGACCGAATTTCTGCCATGCCAGAAGACCATCAGAACGTCTCAGGACTACCTTGAGATAATCATCCAGAAAACCGATGATACCAAATCCCAGTGTCAGAAACAGTACCGGAATCACGTTCGGATAATCCTTTGCATAAAACAGGGTCGTCACTACGGCTGCGATCAGGAAGATCACACCTCCCATGGTCGGAGTACCTGCCTTCTTTAAATGTGACTGTACGCCTTCTACACGCTCCGTCTGTCCCATCTTGAGTCTTCTCAGAAACGGGATGATGATCGGTCCCAGAATCACACTGATCGCAAACGAGATCAGCACCGGGAATACAACTTGAATATTCATCCTCACACCTCTTATCATTCTTTCGTTTTTTATCACGTTTGATTATAAGGCTTTTACATAGATTTATCAACCCTCACGTGCCGGACTGTCTGTGATTTCCTCTGTTTTTTGCCGGTCAATTCCAAGATATGGAAGTACATTTTCAAAAATGCTCCGAACGACCGGTGCCGCGATCGTGCCTCCATAATAGATTCCCTGTGGATCATGGATAATACAGAGTGCCAGTACCTTCGGATCATCTGCCGGTGCAAAACCGAGAAACGAAGATATATAACGGTTTGCGCTCCGTGGAAGTGTCTGGGAAGTTGCAGTCTTGCCGCCAATACGATACCCTTCGATCGCAGCATTTTTTCCCGAACCTTCGGACACGACCTTTTCCAGTATCATGCGCACGGTCGCCGAAATATCTTCCGGAAGGATTCCCGTCTCCACCGGATATTCCAGTTCTCTGACTTTTTCTCCTTTCGGATTCTCAACCGACACGCCAAAATGCGGGGTAATGCGGCATCCTCCGTTGATCAGGGAGCTTACCGTTGTCGCAAGCTGTATTGGTGTGATCTGAAACGACTGCCCGAAAGAAACCGTTGCCAGTTCCACTTCACCCATATTTTCCATCCTGTGCATGATCGTACCCGCTTCCCCCGGAAGATCAACGCCTGTTTTCTTCAAAAGACCAAACTGCCGGAAATAGCTGTAATATTTTTCTACTCCGAGACGCAGTCCCACCTCAATAAACACCGGATTACAGGAGTTTTCTGCTCCCTGTATGAAGTTCTGTGCTCCATGTCCCCGCCGGTTTGCACAGTGAATCCGCCGATCTTCTACCAGCTTGTAGCCCGGACAGTAAAAAGAATCATTGACAGAAACAACACCTGCTGCAAGTCCGGCGGACATCGTGATGATCTTAAATGTGGAACCCGGCTCATATGTATCGTTCAGACAGGGATTCCTCCACATCTGATTGAGCAGATCCTGTTTTTCTTTCTCACTCATTCTATCAGTACTGACATCCGTATTCAGTGTAAACGGCTCATTCAGGTCAAACTCCGGCACATTGACACAGGCATATATTTCTCCGTTTTGCGGATTCATAAGCAACACAGAAACGCGCTCTGCCTGTTTTTCTTCCATAACTTTTTTTGCTGCCTGTTCCGTATATTCCTGAATACATGCATCCAGGCTGATCCGAAGATTGTATCCCTGCTGTGGTTCTTCTCTGTTTTCACCGATTCCGTCCAGTTCAATCCCTCTGGCATCTGTTGTCGTCAGGATCTTGCCTGCTTCTCCTTTCAGGATTTCATCATACTCCACTTCCAGACCGATAATACCCTGATTATCACCGCCGGTAAATCCCAATACCTTTGATGCCAGACCCCCAAGCGGATAATAACGTTTGTAGTCTTCATCCACTTTTATCCCGGCAAGTCCGGCATTTCGGATTTCATCACCGGTTTCTTTCTCCACATTTGTTTTGATCCGCTCGATGGAAGAAACTTTTTCCACCCTTTTGCGTACCGTTTCTTCCGATATCCCCAGTTTTTCCGTAAGCAGGCGGATAACTTTTTCCGGCTCTTTTATCTGGCTGTGTATCACCGAGACCGTACATACAGTTTTGTTCGCCGCAAGTACTTTTCCGGTCGCATCCAGGATTTTTCCTCTTGCAGCCTTGATGTCACGCTCCCTCTCATGCAGATCCTCCGCTTTTTCGTAATAATAATCCGATCGGAATCCCATCAGATAGACTAGCCTTCCAATGAGCCCCGCCATCATCGCCATGCAAAGCAAAAAAACGATCCATACTTTTCTTTTGTGAAACGTATAATTTCTTTTATAAAATGCGTTCTTTTTTCGCACAAAAAAATCCCCCGGACAATGTCATAATAATATATGACACATTCCCGGAGGATACTTCTGTTATTTTATTTAGTCAAGTCCGGCCTCTTCGTTCGTGATGCCTTCACTTTCCATATCATTGTTCTCTGTTGTTTCGGATTCATCCTCTTCCGGCGGTGCCGGTACATTTGTATCGGAAATTGCCTCTTTCAGCGTATCTCCGGACGATGAATCGCCCGTCGACGTGATAATATATGTGGATAAAATATACTGGCCATTGTCGTCAAGCTTATGCTCTCCGTTGTCATCCAGCAGATAGCCATTCTCGTCAATACGGTTACCTTCCAGATCCACGCGGTTTCCATTTCCGTCAACCAGATTTCCCTGCTCATCTACACTGCTTCCGGATACATCTACCAGATTTCCTTTAAATTTTTCCCAGAGTTCTGTCTCCGGTACACTTCCATCTTCGGATTCATCCGGAGTGACATTCAGGTATGGAAGAAGCTCCGAAAGAATACCCTGTGCAATATACTGTGGGTATTTACTGTCCGCCTGATCCTCTGTATTCGGTTCATCTACAACTACATAAAGAAGTACCTGCGGATCATCTACCGGTGCAAAGGTAATAAAAGAAACCAGATATTTGCCGTTGCCTCGCGGAAGTTTTTCCGCTGTACCGGTCTTACCGCCGGAGCTGTATCCTTCTACCTTGGATGTGCGGCTGGTACCTTCCTGTACACTGGCTTCCATGTAAGAACGGATATCTGCGGAAATCTCAGAAGATACAGTCTGTTTCATCAAAATCGGATCGATCTTTTTGACCGTAGAACCGTTGCTGTCACGAATTTCTGTCACGAGATGCGGCTGATAATAGGAACCTCCGTTGATAACCGAACACATCGCATTGATTTCCTGGAGCATCGTACAGGTAAATCCCTGTCCGAATGCAGAGCAGGCAAGCTCAGTCTCTCCCATTGTTTCTTCTGTATGGATTACACCGGAACCTTCATTTGGAAGATCGATACCGGTACGGGATCCGAAATTAAATAACGTCTGCGCTTTCAGGAACTGCTCTGTTCCCATTTTTGCTGCAATCTGCATCATCGCATCATTACAGGAGTTGGCAATTACATCTCGGAGCGCTTCTGTACCATGTGCATCCGGCCATACCGCACACTTGATGTACGTATCACCATTTGCACCGAAAGTCTGTCCACCGTCACAGTTAAAAGTATCTGACTCGGAAATCCTGCCCTTTTCAAGTGCTCCTGCCATGACGATCGGTTTTACTACAGATCCGGGCTCATAGGTTTCCGTAATACAGAAATTGCTCCACATGGAGTTCAGTGCTTCTACCGTCTCTTCATCATTCATCGCTGCGATTTCTTCTTCACTGTATTTACCGGACAGGTCACGCGGATTATTCAGATCATAGCGGTCACCGCCATCCAGAGCAATGATCTCACCCGTCGAAGGCTTCATTGCGATCACCCCGATGTTCTTGGCTCCCATTGCAGTTTTAAATCCGTTGACATATTTTTCAACGATCTGCTGTGCGCCGACATCCAGTGAAGTAACGATACTCTGTCCGTCTTTCGGATCAATGATCGTCTGCTCTACATTGGAATTGTCATTGATATATCCATACTGGCGGCCGTCAGCGCCCATCAGCGTACTGTTATAGTAGCTTTCCAGACCTACATCGGCAGTGTCACGTGCCAGTGTAAATCCGACTGTGTCACATGCAAGATCGTTAAACGGATACGTACGAAGATAATCTTCTTCAAACCATACACCCTTGACATTGCTGCGCTCTGCTTTCTGTGTATCTGAGAGTTCGCTGTCCTCTCCCGGTGTCTGGTAACTCTCAAACTTTTTCTTTTCATCCATGGAAATCTGTTTTTTGATGATCTGGTACTGGCTGTTTTTCGTATCTTCCGCCGAAAGCTTCGAACGAATGTCTTTTTCATCCAGTCCGAGAACATCCACCAGCGCCCTCACGGTAGGCTCTGCATAATCCTCATCGGAATTGACAGTTTTGCAGTCAAGAATCACATTATAGACCTTCTGACTCGTTGCAAGAATGTTACCGTTCCGGTCGTAGATATCACCACGTTTTGCCGGAAGCACGTTGCTCTCGTATTTCTGCTGCGCCTGTGTCAGTACCTGTTTCTTGTATTTTTGCCCGCTTGTGGCATTGATGTATGTGATCCGCCCCAGCAAACAAACTAAAGCTAGTAACACTACTGCAAATAGTCCTACTAGCTTTCCTCTCATCAAGTGATTAATTTTTCTCTGAGGTTTCCTGTGATTCCTCTGTCTGGTATTACTCAAATTCTCACCTCTTGTTTAATGCACATCCTGATACTGTCTTACATAACTGTTACTCGGCATACTGTATGTCTTTTTCTGGTCATCTGTCGGATAATTCATACCCAGACGACCGATTGCGAGTTTTTTGATGGTGTTCAGGTCTACATCCGAAGTCACCTGACTTTCGTATGCATTGTTGTCTTCTTTTACCTGAGATAATTCTGTCTCCAGAGCTGCGACAGTCTTCATTTTACCTGTAAGATCTGATTTGAGCTGCAGATAATTTACACAGCAAAAAAGCACTGCCACACTGACTGCTGCAAGGAACAGGACAAAACCACGTCCCATACTCTGTGCTTTCTCTCTGTTTCTCTGCGCTTCCCGGCTGAGCTGACGGGATTTCTCTGCCGCCCGTTCTTCACGAACCCGTTTGGCAGTTTCCACTCCTGCTGTCTGATATTTTCTTGCAGGTACTTCCTGCAGTCTTCTTACTGCACTTCCATCCACGTACATTCCGCGGTTGTTTCCTGCATTTGTGTTTACTCTGTTTTTTCTGGATGTGACCGCTCTGTTTGTCC
>CAKROE010000005.1 GCA_934371915.1 uncultured Blautia sp.
TATTGAAACCGCCGTGTACCGAACGGTACGCACGGTGGTGTGAGAGGACGGCGGTCAGTCACCGCCTCCTACTCGATTATCTTTGCCTAATGTATATCCGATACTAAAGCAGGTTAAGCCAAAGCTGCTGAGATCATTCCGGTAAATATTTCCGTCAAATACGGACAGACGGAAGCTCGAAAAATTTTTGACATGATTAACGAGGCACGAACAAACAGAGAGTATACATGGTATTGGAATATGGACGATATTACAAAAACTTTCTGTAAGAATTCCAGATACGGTCAAAGTAAATGGAATCACTTGCAAAGTAACTGGTATATCAGCAAATGCGTTTAAAAATAATAAGTCACTTAAGTCTGTCACTATAGGAAGAAATGTTACTGTGATAGGAACAAATGCATTTTATGGTTGCAGGAAGCTGAGCAGGGTAAGTGGTGGAAATGGAATTGTAAAGATTGACCACAGAGCATTTGCAAATTGCATTAGCCTGAGTAAAATAACAATTCCGGAATCTGTCAGAAGTATTGGAAAACAGGCATTCCGTAATTGTAAGAAACTCAGGAGTATTACAATTAAGACAAGTACACTGTCAGGCAAGACGGTAGGTTCAAAAGCTTTTGCAGGAACCTATAAAAAGCCAACTGTCAAAGTTCCGGCAAAGCAGCTGAAAGCATATAAGAAGCTTTTAAAAGCTCGGGGAATGAGTTCGAAGGCAGTGTATAGAAAGTAAAGAAAATGCAGGCAGCTGGAACAGTTGCCTGCAAAATAAAAAAATTTGACCAAGGTAAGGGTTCTGGGATTGTAATTGACAGGAGCGGTGAAATAACCTATTATAATTACAGAGATAAAGATTTCTATGTGGGAAGCTTAGCCTTCCCATATTTTTTTACTTTACTAAATGGAGAAGGGGATTTTGATAATGAAGAAAGAAAAAGGCAATACTATTGCACTTTTGCCGATCGGGGTATTTCTTATACTGTATCTGGGACTGGGGATCTTATTTGAATATGTAATGAAAATTCCGATGGGATTTTATAATGTGCCGATCGTTGTTGCGTTTCTTGCGGCAATTCTGGTCGCATGTCTGCAGAATCGAAAAGTAGATTTTGATAAAAAACTGGAGCTTATGGCACGTGGTGTCGGGGACAAAAATATCATTACAATGCTTTTGATTTTTCTTGCGGCCGGCTCTTTTGTCGGTGTCGTGGGAAGAAGCAGCGCGGAAAGTGTGGCATATTGCATGTTGACTTTGATTCCGGCAAGATTTTCCGTGGCGGTATTATTTGTCGTGGCCTGTTTCGTTTCTGTGGCAATGGGCACTTCAGTCGGAACGATTACACTTCTGGTACCGATTGCGACAGCAGTTTCAAAAGCGTCCGGTTTTGATCTTGCATTTTGTGTGGCATCGGTTATGGGCGGAGCAATGTTTGGAGACAATCTTTCATTTATTTCCGACACGACGATTGCGGCATGCAACGGACAGGGATGTGAGATGAAAGATAAATTCCGGGAAAATTTCTGGATCGCATTTCCGGCGGCGGTTGTAACACTGGCCGTGATCCTTATTCTTTCTTTTCAGACAGAAATAAAAGGACATGTCACGCAGTCCTACCATTTGCTTCAGGTGCTTCCGTATGTACTGGTGCTGATCGGTGGAATTATCGGCATCAACGTATTTGTAGTCCTTTTGACCGGAATTGTGTCAGGAGCTGTCATCATGCTTGCCGGAGGACATATCACCCCGGTGGAACTTCTGACAAACATGGGATCCGGTGTATCCGGAATGTTTGAGACATGTATGGTTGCGATTCTTGTTGCGGCGATGTGTGCCCTGATTCGTGAATATGGTGGATTTGATGCGCTGCTTGGATGGATTCACAAGATTTTTCGTGGCAAAAAAGGCGGGCAGCTTGGTATGGGACTTCTGGTTGGTGCGATGGATATTGCGACAGCGAACAATACGGTTGCAATTGTAATGGCAAATCCGATCGCAAAAGAGATGGCACAGGAGTATGGCATTACACCACGAAAGACAGCGTCAATTCTCGACACATTTTCCTGTATTTTTCAGGGAATCATTCCATATGGGGCACAGATGCTCGTGGCAATTTCGGCAGTTAATGAGCTGGGCAGTGAAATTTCTGCTTTTCAGATTATGCCGAAGCTTTTTTATCCGATGTTCCTTTTGCTGGCATCCATTGTCACAATATTAAAGAGTGACAAATAGCAATGGTTCAGAGAAAACGGCATATTTATATACAAAAATAAAGAAATTTAAAAAAACACTTGACCTTCCACCTTATGGAAGCTGTATAAAACAGGTACAGACAGCGATGTGAAAGGTTTCCGGGGCTGTCAGGAAAGTAAGAGGTAGCAGTATGAAAATCAAACAGGTGGAAGAGCTGGTTGGAATCACAAGAAAAAATATCCGTTTTTATGAAGAGCAGGGATTACTGAATGTAGCACGTGCAGAAAACGGATACAGGGAATATCATCAGGCAGATGTCATTCGACTTCAGGAAATCAAACTGTTCCGTAAGATGGATATTTCCATAGAAGAAATGAAAGCTCTCTTCGAAAAAAAGAAAAGCCTGCAGATCTGCCTTGAACAGCATCTGAAAGAACTGGAACACCGTAAAGACGGTCTTACGAAAATGCAGGATATTTGTGAGCGTCTGATCCGGGAACACCAATCACTGGATTCTCTCAATGCGGAGGACTGTCTGGAAGAAATTGAGCAGATGGAGAAAGAAGGTGCAAAGTTTATGGATATAAACAAAATGGATGTCCATAAGAAAAAAAGAAACGGGGCGATCATTGGTGCGGCAGTTATGGTATTGCTTATGCTGATTACGATCGTAATCGTATTCTGGGCAAACACACAGGATCCGATTCCACTGGGAATGCTTCTGCTTATAGCAGGGATTCCGGCAGTGATTATTGTGGGAACGCTCGTAGCACTTGCAGGAAGAATGAAAGAGATCGAAGGAGGAGAAGAGGATGAAGCTTCTAAGTATTGAATATATTCCGGGTGTGGAGTTTGAGCCGCTTGGAATTGTAAAAGGAACAGTTGTGCAGACAAAAAACGTCGGCAGAGATTTTATGGCAGGCATGAAAACACTGGTCGGCGGTGAAATCGTCGGCTATACGGAAATGCTGAATGAGGCAAGACAGATTGCCACGAAGCGTATGGTAGATGAGGCAAAAGAGATGGATGCCGATGCGGTGATCGGTGTGAAATATGGTTCGTCCCAGGTCATGGCAGGTGCGGCAGAAGTGATCGCGTACGGAACAGCGGTGAAATATAAATAAACAGTAAAAACTCACATCATAATAAAACGTGGTGTGAGTTTTTTTGCATATGAAATATATGATGAAAATATAAATTAAACCATGTATAATAGGACTAATGGGTGAATACTAAAATGGATGAGGGAAAGAGAATGGAAGGAAATTTAACCAAAGGTCCTATTTTGAAGACATTAACGAAACTTGCCATCCCGATCATGGCATCTTCGTTTCTCGGGACTTTATACAATATCACAGATATGGCATGGATTGGACTGCTGGGCTCAAAAGCAGTTGCAGGAGTTGGTGTCGGCGGTATGTTTACATGGCTTTCGCAGGGACTTGCGGCTATGGCAAGAATGGGTGGGCAGGTGCAGGTGGCACAATGCATCGGTCGCGGTGAACGTGACAGAGCCCATGGTTTTGCACAGGCAGCAGTGCAGCTTGCGACACTTATGGGAATGGCATACGCGGTTATTTCGCTTTTGTTTACACGGCAGATGGTCGCATTTTTTCAGTTGACGGATCCGGAAGCACAGACCGCAGCCCTGGCCTACACCAAGATTGCATGCGGACTGATCGTATTTTCATTTCTGACGCTGACAATGACAGGGTTGTATACGGCACAGGGGGATTCGAAGACACCGTTTCTGGCCAACCTGATCGGACTTGTCACAAACATGATTCTTGATCCGGTGCTGATCCTCGGACCGGGACCGTTTCCGAAGCTTGGAGTAGTCGGTGCTGCAATCGCAACAGTGACAGCTCAGGCGATTGTTTTGATGATGATGATCCTTGGGGTGATCATACAAAAGAAAGAAAATGTATTAAAAGGAATCCGGTTGACGGCAAAGATACCGAAAGAATATCTTAGCGGACTCTGCAGGATCGGCATTCCGACTGCAATTCAGGGTATGGCTTACTGTGCGATTTCCATGGTACTGACGCGAATGGTATCTGCCTACGGTGCCGAAGCCGTTGCTACGCAGAGAGTCGGCGGGCAGATCGAATCTATTTCATGGAATACGGCGGATGGTTTTGCGGCAGCATTGAATGCCTTTATTGCACAGAATTATGGCGCCGGAAAGATGGACCGTGTCCGCAAAGGATATCGCGCGTCTTTGTGGACGGTAGGTATCTGGGGACTGCTGATCAGCTTTGTATTTATCTGCTTTCCGCAGACAATCGCAGATATCTTTTTCCACGAACCGAAAGCAGTTGCGACAGCCGTTGGATATCTGGTGATCATTGGTTTCAGCGAAGCTTTTATGTGTGTGGAACTGACGACCGTCGGAGCCCTGTCCGGACTGGGCAGGACAAGACTTTGCAGTATCATCAGCATCACCTTTACCAGTGCAAGAATTCCGCTTGCAATTATATTGGGAGGTCTGATCGGCCTCAGTGGAATCTGGTGGGCACTTTCCGTAACATCAATCATAAAAGGAATCATATTTACCTGTACCTTTTTGTGGATAACGAGGAAACGTCAAGTGAAGAATTTATAAATTTGAATAAAGATATCTTTATATTTATTTCACTGGTGCTCAAAATCGGACTATGCTATACTTAAGAAAAAAGAGGAGAGTGATGCGGTGAAGTTTGAGTGGGATCAGGAGAAAAATCTGATTAACCAACAAAAACATAAGATATCATTTGAAACAGCAGCATACGTATTTGAAGATGAAAATTATATAGAAATGTATGATTTTGAGCATAGTATAGATGAAGACAGGTATATTGCAATCGGATGTGTAGGCGATGTACTGTTTGTTGTATTCACAGAAAGAAAAGAAAATATCCGTTTGATATCTGCAAGACTGGCAACGGAATCTGAGAGGAGGCTTTATTATGATCAAAACATTTACTATAAGTAAAGGGCAGAAACCAACACGTGAACAATTGCAGGAAGTTATGGATGCGAAGAATTCTCCAATTGTGACGGATGAAGATGCGCCTGAGTTATCACCTGCAATGTATAAAGCCTTTAAGAGCAGCGTAATTCAACGGAATCGAAAGAAAAACGCATAGAATAGAAGTCCTGGAGCGGGAATAAGCTCTGGGATTTTCTATTATCTTAGAGATGCAAAGGAAAAGGTAAAACCATGAAAACAGCGAAAAAATTTTTTAAGATTATTGGTATCATCATTGGCATTCTTGTAATTGCACTTCTTGCATATCTTATTTATCTTTATGCGAGCTATCACCGAATCGAGGATAATCTGCCGCTTGAGGTGGAGTCCCACGTGGAAAAGACAGATGAGAAGCTTACAACAGGAAAAGAGTATTCTGCACTTACATATAATATCGGTTTCGGGGCATACACTCCGGATTTCAGCTTTTTTATGGATGGCGGGAAGTCCTCCTGGGCAAAGAGTAAAGACAGTGTTCTTGAGACAGTTCAGGGAGCCGGAGAACTGGTGGCATCTTATGATCCGGATTTTGCACTGATTGAAGAAGTAGATCTGGACTCGACAAGAAGCTATCATGTGAATGAATATTCTATTCTGAAAGATTGTATGCAGAATTATGACTGCGTATTTGCACAGAATTACGATTCTGCGTTTCTGTTTTATCCATTTACACAGCCGCATGGCAGCAGTAAATCCGGGCTTGCGCTGTTTTCCAGATATCCGGTAACGGATTCTCTGCGAAGAAGTTTCCCGGTATCCACTTCTTTCAGTAAGTTTTTTGATCTGGACCGCTGCTACAGTATTTCACGCGTTCCGGTCGATAATGGAAAAGAACTGGTGATTTTTGAACTTCATATGTCTGCGTATGGAAACAGTGACGAGATCCGGGAAGGCCAGATCCGGATGCTTACGGCAGATATGAAGAAAGAATACGATGCAGGTAATTATGTACTTTGCGGTGGTGATTTCAATCATGATCTTAAGGCGGCTGAGGACGATTCCACAGAGAGAGAATCATGGGCATATCCGTTCCCGAGAGCAGAACTTCCGGATCATTTTTCTTTCTGTATTGACCAGTTGAGTGAAGAAGAGCGTGCTTCCCTGTGGGACAGTGCACGTAATGCAGATATGGAATATATTCCGGGCGAGACATATACGGTTACACTGGATGGATTTATTGTTTCTGACAATATTGAGTGTCTGAAATATGAAAATATCAATACCGGTTATTCTTATTCAGACCATGATCCGGTGTATGTACAGTTTAAATTACAGTAAGGTGAGATGACATATTAGAGGAGACATCCAATGAAATTTTTATTTGCGTCAGATTCTTTTAAAGGAACACTGTCTTCTCCGAAAACAGCAGAATTACTCACACGTGCAGCCCGGGAGATTTTTCCGGACTGCATCTGTGACAGCATAGAAGTTGCGGATGGCGGAGAAGGTACGACAGGCGCAGTTCTTTCGGCAGTAAACGGAAAAAGTATATTACTGAAAGTACATGGACCGTTGTGGGAAGAACTTACCTGCAGTTACGGAATGCTGGATGAAAAAAGAGCAGTCATGGAAATGGCAGCAGCATCCGGACTTCCGCTGGTGCCGGATGATAAACGGGATCCACGATATACAACTTCCTATGGAACCGGCGAAATGATTCTGGACGCCTTAAACAAAGGCTTTCGCGACATTTCCATAGCAATCGGCGGTTCTGCAACAAATGATGGCGGAATCGGCTGTATCCGTGCATTGGGTGTGCGTTTCCTTGATGAAAACGGAGAAGAACTGAAAGGCTGTGGTGAGGACCTGATCAAAATCTGCAGGATTGATGTATCCGGCATGAATCCGCTTGTAAAAGAAAGTAAATTCACGGTAATGTGTGATGTGACAAATTCTTTGTGTGGAAAAAACGGTGCGACCTATACATTCGGTAAACAAAAAGGTGCAACACCGGAGATTCAGGACGAGCTGGAAAAAGGAATGCAGAATTACCGTGATATCCTGAAAGCACAGTTTGGTGTCGATATGGACCAGGTAGAAGGTGCCGGAGCAGCAGGCGGACTTGGAGCAGCGCTGATGGTTTTCCTGAAGGGAACTTTGAAATCAGGAATTGAAACAGTACTGGATCTGGTTGATTTTGACAAACGTCTGGAAGGCGTCGATGTAGTTGTCACCGGCGAGGGTGCGACCGACTGGCAGTCTGTATTTGGTAAAGTTATGCAGGGTGTCGGCATGCATTGTAAGGCACATAATATTCCTGCGGTTGCCATCGTGGGCAGTATGGGAAAAGGCGCCGAAGACATTTTCGATTATGGAATTGAATCCATGATCACAACAATCAATGGGGTGATGACACTTCCCGAGGCACTGGAAAATGCGGAGGAACTTTACCTTTGCGCTGCAAGAAGAATGTTCCGTATGCTGCGTGCAGGAAGCAGACTTGCATAAAGAATAACATATGGTTTTATAAGAAAGAATGCTGTACGAGAGAAAATCGTGCAGCGCTTTTTCTTTCGGCGGGAATGGTTGAAAAAGCTTTCAATGCCATTTATACTGAAGATATATTGCAAATACTTGTTTATATCAACCGGAAAAGGAGGAAATGAGTATGAAAAATTACTCAGAAGATGCAAGCAAACAGTATCATATTCAGGTAGGTCAGGGCGAGGTCGGCCGTTACGTGATTTTGCCGGGAGACCCGAAACGCTGCAAAAAGATCGCGCAGTATTTTGAGGATCCGGTTTTTGTAGCAGACAACAGAGAATATGTAACTTATACCGGAACACTGGACGGTGTAAAAGTAAGTGTAACTTCTACCGGTATCGGCGGCCCGTCAGCATCAATCGCAATGGAAGAACTTTATCGCTGCGGAGCAGATACCTTTGTTCGCATCGGAACCTGCGGCGGAATGCAGCCGGAAGTAAAGAGTGGCGATGTGATCGTTGCAACAGGTGCGATCCGTATGGAAGGTACCAGTAAGGAGTATGCTCCGATTGAATTTCCGGCAGTGGCAAATCTGGAAGTGATCAACGCGCTTGTGGAAGGTGCGAAGAAAGAAGGGTGTGAATTTCATACAGGAGTAGTACAGTCTAAAGATTCCTTTTACGGACAGCATGAACCGGAAGTAAAACCGGTCAGCTATGAACTGATGAATAAATGGGAAGCATGGAAACGTCTTGGCTGTCTCGCTTCTGAGATGGAATCTGCGGCATTGTTTGTTGTGGCAAATTACTTAAGAGTGCGTGCGGGAGCCTGTTTCCTTGTGATTGCCAATCAGGAAAGAGAAAAAGCAGGGCTGGAAAACCCGGTAGTGCATGACACAGATAGGGCAATTAGGGTTGCAGTAGAGGCAGTCCGTGAACTGATTCGTGCAGATAAAGAACAGGAAAAAAGAAAATAAAACCGGATGGTTCAGAGAGACTCAGAAAGGCAGAATTATGGATAAAAAACAGATTGAAGAAATGATCGATCTGGCAATCAGGCAGATGGATTATTCTTATGCACCGTATTCACATTTTCATGTAGGTGCGGCACTTCTGGCAAAGAATGGAACATATTATACAGGGTGCAACATTGAAAATGCTGCTTATACACCGACAAACTGTGCGGAAAGGACGGCTTTTTTTAAGGCAGTCAGCGAAGGCATAAAAGAATTCAAAGCAATCTGTATCGTGGGTGGTAAGGATGGAATCCTGACAGAGTATGCGGCACCGTGTGGGGTATGCAGACAGGTTATGATGGAATTTTGTGATCCGGAGACATTCCAGATTATTCTGGCAGTCAGCAAAGATAAATACGATATCTTCACATTGAAGGATCTTCTGCCACTTGGATTCGGACCGGCAAATCTGGCATAGATTATAATAGCATAAAAGAGGTGATATCATGAACCAGAGTGAAAGAAGAAGATATCTGATTCAGGAATTGTTAAACGAGCAAAAAGAGTACAGCCATTATTCAATCCCGGAAGATTCACGGGGACAAAAAGACCTCCTTCGCGGACTTCTCAATGTGCGTGCACCGAAGATGCTCCGCAGAGAGTTCCTGAAGATTCAGGATGAATATCTGAAAGAAGAAACAGAAAAAAAGGGAATCACAGATCTTGCAGATCTCACTCCGGTCGAGCCGGGGATCTATATCTGGCAGGGGGACATTACCACGCTTCGCTGTGATGCGATCGTCAATGCAGCAAACAGTGGAATGACAGGATGTTATGCGCCGAATCACAAGTGCATCGACAACTGTATCCATACTTTTGCAGGTGCGCAGCTTCGCTATGAATGCGCGCAGATGATGAAAGCGCAGGGGCATGAGGAACCGACCGGACAGGCGAAGATCACTGCGGCATATAATCTGCCATGTCGTTATGTCCTGCATACGGTAGGCCCGATCATTTATGGCAGAGTAACGGAGAAAGACTGTGAACTGCTTGTCGGAAGTTATCGTTCCTGTCTTGAACTTGCAGCACAGAATCATCTCGAAAGTGTAGCGTTCTGTTGCATTTCGACAGGCGAATTTCACTTTCCGAAGGAACGTGCAGCCGAGATTGCAGTTCGGACAGTGAGAGAATTTTTACAGAAAGAAACCAGCGTAAAAAAAGTAATTTTCAATGTATTTAAAGACTACGACAGGGAAATATACGAACATACACTGGCAGGAAGATAAGGGAATGTGTTATACTGAATGCATTGAAATATCAATGGGGATTTTTTACAGAACAAGAGGAGGTTTTTCCAATGAGAGAAGTAAAAGCAGTCAAGATCAACGCAGCAGATTTTGCTCCATACGGCACATTCTGCAATATGACAGAACCGGAGGGATATCCGCTGACAGGAGAAATCCATAAGTTTTATCCGGACCGCATTTCCGGAACCTGTGCAGGCAGCATGGCATTTTCTCCGATCGCAGTCCGTAAGGACGACAGAATTGTCAAAATGGCAGAATATCATACAACGACATGGGAAGGTATTGTGGCACTGGATGATGATATGATCATTCATGTTGCACCGGCATCCGGCGGGACACCTGTTCCGGAACTGGCGAAAGCATTTATCGTGCCGAAAGGATACATGGTAAAAATCAATGCGGCAATCTGGCATCTCTGTCCACTTCCGCTTAACAATGACGAGCTTCATGCGATGATCATTCTTCCGGAATGTACATACGCAAATGACTGTACAGTTGTTGAATTTGAAGAAAAAGACTGGTTCAAAATCACAGTATAAAAAAATCCTCCGGGTTTATTGCCCGGGGGACTTTTTTGCATTGCACATCGAGGAGGCGCCGGTGGCGCGTCCGCTGATTTCAGAAGATCAGATCTGTAAATCCGGTGGATACAAGGAACAGGATCAGCATTACGACCGGTACAACATAGCGGATCATAAAGCGGTACAGACCGGCACGTTTGAAATGCTCGCCGTTTCGTTCTACTTCACCGACGATCCAGTCCGGTCCGATCACCCAGCCGATTAGAATACTGGTCAGCAGAGAAATAAACGGCATCAGGAAGCTGTTGCTGATGTAGTCCATGACATCAAGAAGCTGCCCGACGGAACCATTTGGAAGTTTCAGTTCGAAATACAGTTTGTTGTATCCGAGACAGATCAGGACAGCAGTGACCAGAGAATAAATACCAACAGCACCGCACATTTTTTTACGCGGTTTATGATAAAGTTCCATGCAGTTTGCAACCAGAGTTTCCATGACGGAAACACAGGATGTCAGTGCAGCAAAGCCCATCATCAGGAAGAATGCGACTGCAACAGGACGGCCGAGGACGCCCATGGCATCGAAGACTTTCGGCAGTGAGATAAAGATCAGGCTCGGTCCGGAAGCCATGCCGTCTGTGCCGAGAAATACGAATACAGCCGGGATGATCATCATTCCTGCAAGAAAAGCAACACCTGTATCAAAAATTTCAATCTGGTTGGTTGCTTTGTTGAGATTGACTTCATTTTTTACATAGGATCCGTAAGTGATCATGATACCCATGGAAACGCTCAGAGAAAAGAACAGCTGGCTCATGGCATCCAGAAGGATTTCAAGAAAACGCTTCACGGTAAGACCGCTGAAATCAGGTTTTACATAAAAAGCAAGTCCCTGAAGACCTGTACGGACACTTCCGTCTGCATCGGTGTGTGTCAGTGTCAGTGAAAAGATCGCGATGATCAGAATAAGTAAAATCAGACCAGGCATAATGATCTTTGAAAACTGCTCGATTCCTTTTTCTACGCCACGATATACGATCCATGCAGTCAGAGCAAGAAAGACCAGCATAAATACGATCGGTGCGATATCTGAGGTGATAAAAGATGTAAAATATCCGTCAGCTGCGGCATCTTTTCCATCGGAGATAATATAGGTAACAAAATATTTCGTGATCCAGCCGCCGATGACAGAGTAATATGTCATGATCAATGTTGGCACAAGAAATGTCAGTTTACCGAGAAATTTCCATTTCGGATTGAGCGTTTCAAACGCACGGAGTGCATTTTTCTTGGTTTTTCGTCCGATTGCAACATCTGTTGTGAGCAGAACGAATCCGAAGGTAAGCACCAGCACCAGATAAACCAGCAGGAACAGACCGCCGCCGTCTTTTGCACAGAGATATGGAAAGCGCCATATATTTCCCACACCCACGGCGCTTCCGGCTGCGGCAAGAACGAAACCAATCGAGCCGGAAAAACTACTTCCTTTTTCTTTCATTTTTAATTCCCCCTGCAAATTGAATTAAGGGTCAGGAAAACCTGGCCCGTTAAGTCTATTTTAGCAGAAAAGAACAGAAGTGCAACCGGTAAAAAATTATGACTGAGCTACAGGTTCGTGTTTATGAAACAGAACCGTACAGATCAGTACTGTAAGCGGAACGGACAGAACGATTCCAAAACTTCCTGCAAGTCCCTGCATGATGGCAATGCCTATGTTGTTGGAGTTGATGATCTGCTGATAAGGCAGGTCATATGCATAATCCAGAAGAAGTGTACTGACGCTGCTTCCGGCAAAAGCAAGAATCAAAGTATTACTGTCCGTACCCATCATATCTCTTCCGACTCGCATTCCTGCTTTAAAAAGTTCTTTGCGGCTCAGAGAAGCGTTCTGTTTGTAAATTTCATCAATGGCACTGCTGATCGACATAGCGACATCCATAGTTGCACCAAGGCATGAGATCAGAAGACCGGAAAAAAGAAGTCCGCCGACCTGAATACGGTTTGTATTCCAGAGTGTTATAAGTGTTTCAATATCCGAGACATTGTAACCGGAGATGCCGGATGCTTTACTGAAGCACCATGCAGAAAGACCGGCAAGTACAACACCTGCCAGTGTACCAAGAGTTGCTGCGCAGGTCTTTGTGGTCGGCCCGCCGATTAGGTACATTGTAACCAGCGTTGTAAGGAAACAGATAAACACAGCTGCCCAGAATGGTGAAAAACGCAGGTATACAAGCGGAAGATATACAAAAATCACACAGAAAAAAGTAAAGACCAGTCCGAGACATCCCTTGATTCCCTGTTTGCCGCCAATAATACACAGTGCAAGAAGGTAGAGCAGGGCAAAAATATAAATAACCCATTCACGATCCTGTGTATAGACACTGACAATCGTGGTTTCACCGGCAACGCTCTGCATGACAATAACTTTCATTCCGATCTTGCAGGCAGCACCGAAAAGGTAGCCGGAGCTGCTGGTGATATCCAGCTCATCTCCTTTTCGTGCGCCGGTAAGCATTTTTACACGTACTTTCTGCTCACCGACACGGGTACCGTTGGCATCAAGATTATCCTGAAGGATTTCTGTAACTTTTCCTTTTTCAAATGTCTGACCTGTCCGGACGACCAGTTCTGTTTTGTCGACCTGATTAAGTTTGAAGACAAAAACAGCGAACACGCAGACTAATAGTAAATAAATAAGATACCGGACCACTTTTTTTCTGGAAAGTAGTCCGGTAAAGTCAGTGTGAGTCATAGGATTTCAGAATCCTTAGTTTGCAGAAGTATCGGATTCTGTTTCAGCAGCATCTGTGGTGTCGGCAGATGTATCTGTACCGGATTTCTGGATCGTAAAGGTATCATCAATTGCTTCTGCTTTACCGTCATCAGTGATCTGGTAGGTATCGATGGAGAAGGAATCAGCAGTCATTGTAATTACAGAGTAACTTGGAAGCCAGTTCTGGCTGCGGGCAGCAATATAATCCTGCTGAGTGGAAAGCAATTCATAGTATTTGGAACCGGAAGCGGAGTTTGCTGTCATATAAAGGATTCCCTGTGGATCTGTGACAGTGTTACCGTCTACATCTTCGATGGTGTAGCAGTTGTTATCTTCATGGAAAGCATCCAGAGCTGCTTCGGCATCGGTATCGCCTTCTTCAGGGGAAAGAGTAATCTGATCACCTGTATCCACGTTTGTTGCGTGATCCCAGTCGTAGTCTGTGCCGTCAGCATTCAGGCTGAATTCATATTTTCCATGAGTCTGACCGTCACCATAGAGCATTTTGGAACGGCTGTATGTATGGTCGTGTCCCTGAAGAACAACATCGATATCGTTTGCATCAAACACCGGAGTCAGCTGAGTACGAAGAATCATACCGTCTGTATCGGAGTGGTCAAGACCGGAACCATAAATATCCTGATGGATGGTTACGATACGCCATTTTGCATCCGGATAAGCTTTTACAGCTTCTTCGATGGTGTTCTGATGTTCTGCAACGTTATAATTGTTGGTGTTCAGAACGATGAAGAGTCCGTCACCATAGCTGTAGTAGTAATCACCGCCTGCTGCTGTCTTACCGTTTTCTGTATTGTTCGGGTTATTGAAATGGTAGGAATAATCAGGATTCAGAGAATCGTGGTTACCGATGGTAGTTGCTACAGGAAGAGATTTCAGAGCATCGGCGCTCAGATAGGAAGCGTACTCTTCTTCTTTTGCTTCACCTGTTTTGTTTACCTGGTCACCTGCAGAGATGACAAAATTAATATCTGAATTTTCGGAAAGAGCGGTATTCAGTGTACGATTCCAGGAAAATCCGTCATTTTCAGCAGCAGTGTTGGCTGTGCCGGATTCATTTGTAAGTTCTGCACCATCCTGAGTCTGACCTTTGGATGCACCAATCTGTGGGTCGCCGACATAGAGGATTTTTACGGAATCTGTATTCTGAGTTGTATATTCACACACATCTGTCTGCTGACCGTTTTTCTCTACTGTGTAGTAGTAGGTTGTGTTTGGTTCAAGGCCGGTTACAGTGACATGATTGTATTCGTAAGCCTGGTCACCGGTAAGGTTCTGATCTACATCACCGGAAGTACCTTCAAATGTTTCAAGATTATCTTTGTCGGTTCCGAAATGTACAATTGGAGTAGCTGCGCTGTCACCTTTTTCACTATACCATGCAAAGTTGAGCTGAGTGTCGTCTGCACCCGGGGTAAGAGAAACCTTTGTGAAATCAGTAGCTGTAGCTTCCCAGTTTGCCTGCCAGTCGCCCCATCCGGAATCAGCTCCGATAACGCTGCTGTCTGCATAATGATCGGTAGAAGCATAGACAGAAGGACATACAGTTGCAATAGAACAAAGTGATAACATACCGACAATTAATTTTTTCTTCATAATAATAAACTCCTTCGAAGTAAAGGTAATATAATAAAAGTGTCTTAGGGCTGAGTAAATACTTCAGGGCCCGATCAATACCTCTCAGCCGACGTTGTGAAGTATAACACTCCAATTTTCAGAAAACAATAGCATTTACTGAGATTTGATAGATATTTTACAGAATCTTAAAAATACTTCATGTTATACTATTTTTTTGTACCATGGGTTTGGGGATTTTGTGAATTTCTTGAATAGGAAAAGCTTAGCACTGCATTTAAACAGGAAAATGTGCGCGTAACCTACAATGGAGATAAGGAACCTGCAGTATGAGCTGTCGCTTTAATGATTAAAATATCGTGAAGTGGCAGCTCTTTTATGCATTTTTATCGTTTTTATCTACAAAGTATTTGTAAATGTAAATTGTGAATGCAGATAATATATGGCATAATAAATATAATGATAAGTTTGATGATGGTATTATGCGAGACAGTTAATAGAGTGAAAGCTGGTGATTAAGTGGTTAGCAAAGAATTTTTTGGTGAAAGCAGGAATGTAGAATTCAAAAGAGAAATTCCAAGTAAACATGAAAAGTTTTTGAAAGATATTATTGCGTTTTCAAATAGTACCGGAGGTCAGGTTATTCTGGGAATTGAAGATGAAACCTGTATCGTGTATGGAATCGGTGAACAAAGTCCATTTAGATTATCAGATTCAATATCAAATATGATTTCTGATGCATGTACACCACAGATAGAACCTGATATTTCAATACGGACAATAGAAGATAAAACAGTGCTTGTAATTGATGTTGCACCGGGAAAATTCAGACCATATTATTTAGTAAACAAAGGTAAGGAAATAACTTCTTATATTAGGATAAATGGAACAAGCAGACCGGCGGATGCAAGAAAATTACGTGAACTGGAGTTGGAAGGACAAAATATATCATATGATACACTTCAGGATATTGGTCGGGAATATGATGAGATTAAAGCCCTGGAATTATGCAAAACCATGAAAAAAATTGCTGTAGACGCATGTGAAACAGAGGAAGAGAAACTTGCAATAAAAGATATGACTTTAGCAAAATTACATGATTTCGGAGTACTTTGTATGGTTGGCAGAAATCCATATCCTACACATGCATTCAACTTATTGACGGATAATACTAATAAAACAGCAAAGGTACAGTGTGCATTATTTAAAGGAAAAACAAGGGACATCTTTATTGATAGGAAAGAGTTTGCCGGTCCGATATATGAACAGGTTGATGATGCCTACAATTTTGTCTTGAGACATATTGATATGGGAGCGCAGATTGATGGAGAGTACAGGAAAGATATGTATGAACTGCCGATATCTGCTATCAGAGAAACAATAGCAAATGCTGTTTTGCATAGGAGCTATTTGGACAGATCTTGCGTACAGGTATGTATTTATGATGATAGACTGGAAGTTTCTTCACCGGGAATGTTATATGGCGGGCTTGATATAGAGACAGCGAAGACTGGAAAATCAACATGCAGAAATGAGGCAGTTGCTGAGGCTTTCCATTATATGCATATTGTGGAGGCGTGGGGAACAGGAATTCCAAGAATTATTAACAGATGCAATGAATATGGTCTTCTGGCTCCGATATTTGAAGAATTTGGAGATGGTTTTAAGGTAACACTTTTTAGAAAAGTAAGCAATGCATCAGAAAAAGTAAGCAATGCATCAGAAAAAGTAAGCAATGCATCAGAAAAAGTAAGCAATGCATCAGAAAAAGTAAGCAATGCATTTGACAATTATATACCTTTACTGAGAGCTGCAGATGTGACAGATATATTTATAAATAATATTAGAATAGTATATGAACATTGTAATACAGATACACTATTTGGTCAGGCAAAGGTAATGGAATGGCTTGAATGTTCTAAATCTAAGGCAACTAATATTATGAATGTGTTAAAAAAGGCAAATGTAGTAGAAAAAGTAAAAGGATTTGGTGCCGGCAGGTACAAATTCGTGGATTTACAGGATAAGGAATATAAAAAAGAATCAAGAGAAAATCTGATATGAACAATAAGATAAAAGTCCTCTTTCTGGACATAGACAATACACTTCTGGATTTTGATGCCGGTGCTGCATGGGCGATGAATCTGTGCTTTGAAAAAGCAGGACTTAAGTACCGTCCGGAAATGTTTGCAGTATTTAAAGAAGAAAATAATAAAATCTGGCGTCGGATCGAACTCGGGGAACTGACAATGGACGACCTCTTTTATGTGCGCTGGCAGGCGGTGCTTCGGCATCTCGGACTCACTGCGGACGGTGTGGAGATGGAAAAAGAATTTCGCAGGCTTCTTCATTTAAGTGCAGTCCCGGTGGAGGGGGCGAAAGATATCCTTGAATATTTATATAAGAAGAAATATTGCCTCTGCGCAGCGAGCAACGGTCCTTATGACCAGCAGATCAACCGTCTGAAAAGTGCAGATATGCTGAAATATTTTACACATTGTTTTGTCTCTGAGAAGGTTGGGGCGGATAAGCCCGGCAGACAGTTCTTTGACGGCTGCATGAAAGAATTTACGGATGTTCTGCCATCGGAATGTATGATGATCGGTGATTCCCTGACCGCAGATATTGAAGGCGGACAGGCTTACGGGATGTCCACATGCTGGTTTGTGCACTCCGGGGATAAAAGTGCCATTCAGCAAAATAATGGTGGAAAAGTAGCTGATCATATCATCTACGAGCTTGCCGAACTGAAAAATATCTTATAAAAAGATTTCCGGAATCATGCATAAAATCCGTTTTTTTCCAGATACTATCACCGTATTGTAAATAAAAAGAGAGGAAGCGGATACGATGATATTAAAAGAAAAAGAACGCACAACGATTCAGGACTTACAGACACAGGAAAAAAGCTGTATTGAAAAATACGGAAGATATGCACAGCAGGCAAAAGATCCGGAACTGAAAAATCTTTTCCAGACTTTGCAGCAGAAAGAAAGAGAACATTACGAATCTCTGGATCGTGTACTTCGCGGAGAAGTTCCGCAGTGTAACTGTAACGACAGTGATGGCAGGGACTATCAGCCGAAAGCTGCTTATACTGCAATGAGTTCTCCGGAGGACAAACAGCAGGATTCTTTTCTGGCAACTGATTGTATTGCGACAGAAAAGCTTGTTTCCGGAGAATATAATTCAGAAGTGTTTGCTTTCGGTGACAGTAGTGTGCGCAAACTGCTTGCAGACATTCAGGTAGAAGAGCAGAACCATGCAGAGATGCTTTACAAGTACAAAACCGTAAACGGTATGGTATAAAATACAACAACAGAATATCATAATAAAAAGCATATAAAGGCTCCCAGACAGAAATCATAAAGCTGTCTGAGGAGCTTTTTGACTGTCAAAAATAAAAATTCATTTTTACAAACATTTTACAGTGTTATGATTATGCATTTTACTTTTCCCCCTTATACTTGCACTTGTCAATGAGGAAGACAATTGAATATAGCAAAACAATAAAGAGGAGATTTATCATGAAGAAAAAATTTTTAGCAATCGTTACAGCAGCACTTATCGGAACAACCGCATTTGCAGCAACTGCAAGCGCAGCAAGTGGAGCCATTGATGTAATTTCCCGTGAAGACGGATCCGGAACAAGAGGAGCATTCATCGAACTGTTTGGAATCGAAGAAAAACAGGGTGATGAAAAAGTCGACATGACAACAGAAGATGCAAGTATCACAAACAGCACTTCCGTTATGATGACAACAGTTGCAGGCGATGAGAATGCAATCGGTTACATTTCTCTTGGTTCTCTGAATGATACAGTAAAAGCAGTAAAGATTGATGGTGCAGAAGCATCCGCAGAAAATGTAGCAAATGATACATACAAAGTATCCCGTCCATTCAACATCATAACAACTGACAAACTCAGCGATGCAGCAAAAGATTTCGAAAACTACATTCTCAGCTCTGACGGACAGCAGATCGTAGAAGACAACGGATACATCAAAGTAGCTGATGATGCTAAAGCATATGAGCAGAGCGATGCAGAAGGTAAAGTCGTTGTAGCCGGTTCTTCTTCCGTAACACCGGTTATGGAAAAACTGAAAGAAGCATATGAAAAAGCAAACGGCGGCAAGATCACAGTAGAAGTACAGCAGAGCGATTCCACAACAGGTATCACATCCGCAGCAGAAGGCATCTGCGACATCGGTATGGCATCCCGTGAACTGAAAGACGAAGAAACAACTGAAAATCTTACAGCAACTGAAATTGCAAGAGACGGAATCGCAGTTGTAGTAAACAATGACAATGATATTGATGAGCTGACCAGTGATCAGGTAAAAGCAATCTTCACAGGTGAGACAACAGACTGGGAAAACCTGGCTAAATAAGTAAGACCGATACAAAACGACAGAAGATGAGGCCCGGGTCACCGGGCTTCGTGTATGTCCTGCATTACGTATCAGGGACGTGCCGGCGGTGCGCATCCGATGATAATTATGAGAGAGGAAGAGTCCTGTATGAATAGATTTAAAGAACAGGCCATGAAAATTGTTTTTATGGTGGCTGCCTGTGCTTCAGTCCTGGCAGTATTTCTGATTTGTTTGTTCCTGTTTGCCAACGGAATTCCGGCGATTGCCAAGATCGGCCCGCTGAAATTCTTACTCGGAACAGTCTGGAAACCATCCAATGACAAATTTGGAATTTTCCCGATGATCATTGCCAGTATTTATGTAACAGGCGGCGCAATTCTGGTGGGTGTACCGATTGCCTTGCTTACATCTGTATTTATGGCACGCTACTGTCCGCAGAAAATTTATCGTCCGCTGAAATCCGGAATTGAGCTGATGGCAGGAGTTCCTTCCATAGTTTATGGTTTCTTTGGCCTTGTACTTATGGTACCGCTTATTCGAAATACCTTCGGAGGAACCGGTACAAGCTGGCTGGCAGCATCCCTTCTTCTGGGAATCATGATTCTGCCGACAATTATCGGACCGACAGAATCCGCTCTTCGAAGTGTACCGGAAAGCTATTATGAAGGTTCACTTGCACTGGGGGCAACAAAAGAAAGAAGTATTTTTGTGGTTATGCTCCCGGCAGCAAAATCCGGTATTCTGGCAGCTGTAGTTCTCGGAATCGGAAGAGCGATTGGTGAAACAATGGCAGTGATCATGGTAGCCGGAAACCAGGCAAGAATGCCTGCAGGTTTACTCAAAGGTCTTCGTACCATGACAGCAAATATTGTAACTGAAATGGGTTATGCAACCGGACTTCACAGAGAAGCACTGATTGCAACAGGAGTTGTACTTTTTGTATTTATTCTGATCATCAACCTGAGTCTTTCTTTACTGAACAGGAGGTCAGAGAATGCAAACTAATACAGCAGTAGTTGAACCGACGGTGGAAAATATGAAAAAAAGAAATCAGACATCCGCAGCAGACCGTGTCCGGTCATACCTGCGTCATCCTGGCTCCGGAGTGCTTGCACTCCTTACGGTTGGAGCAGCAATCGCTACCTTTGCAGTACTTCTTTTTCTGGTAGCATATATCCTCGTAAAAGGTATCCCGTATCTGACACCGGATCTTTTTAGTCTGGAATATACATCCGACAATGTATCTCTTATGCCATCACTGATCAATACCTTTATCATGACCGCTTTATCCCTTGTGATTGCTGCACCGCTCGGAATTTTCGCAGCAATTTATCTTGTAGAATATGCAAAAAAAGGCAATCGTTTTGTACAGATCATCCGTATTACGGCAGAGACACTTTCCGGTATTCCATCTATTGTATATGGTCTGTTTGGTATGCTGTTTTTCGTAACAGCACTTCACTGGGGAATGTCACTTCTGGCAGGTGCATGTACCCTTGTTATCATGGTTCTTCCGGTGATTATGAGAACTTCAGAAGAGGCATTAAAAGCAGTTCCGGATTCTTACAGAGAGGCAAGCTTCGGTTTGGGAGCAGGCAAGCTTCGTACGATTTTTACGATCGTGCTACCGTCTGCAGTACCTGGAATCCTTGCAGGAATCATCCTTGCAATCGGACGTATCATCGGTGAAACAGCAGCTCTTCTTTACACTTCAGGAACGGTTGCACAGGTACCGAATCTGATGGGCTCCGGTCGTACACTGGCACTTCATATGTATGTACTTTCCAGTGAAGGCCTTCACATGAATCAGGCATCTGCAACTGCAGTTGTGATCCTGTTATTTGTATTACTGATTAACGGTTTGTCCGGTATGGTGGCAAAACGTATCGCGAAAGGATAACGAAACATGAGTGATAATATTAAACTTTCTATTGAAGATATGAATCTCTATTACGGAAATTTTCATGCATTACATGATATCAATATGCATATTCCGGAAAAAGAAATAACCGCTTTTATCGGACCGAGTGGATGTGGAAAATCAACTCTTCTGAAGTCGCTGAACCGAATGAATGACCTTGTTGAGGGATGTAAGATTACCGGAAAGGTAGAACTTGACGGAGAAGATATTTATGGTGACATGGATGTAAATATTCTCCGAAAAAGAGTCGGAATGGTATTCCAGAAGCCGAATCCGTTTCCGATGAGCATTTATGATAATGTTGCTTACGGACCGAGAACACATGGAATTCGTTCCAAAGCAAAACTGGATGAAATCGTAGAAAAATCTCTTCGCGATGCAGCAATCTGGGACGAGGTAAAAGACAGATTAAAGAAAAGCGCGCTGGGTATGTCCGGTGGACAGCAGCAGAGACTTTGCATTGCAAGAGCACTGGCAGTTGAGCCGGAAGTGCTCCTGATGGATGAGCCGACATCTGCACTTGACCCGATTTCTACATCAAAGATCGAAGAGCTTGCAATGGAATTAAAAGGAAAATATACGATCGTGATCGTTACGCATAATATGCAGCAGGCGACCCGAATTTCTGATAAAACAGCATTCTTCCTTCTGGGAGAAGTTGTAGAATTCAGCGATACAGATACTTTGTTTTCCATGCCGAAAGACAAGAGAACAGAGGACTATATTACAGGGAGGTTTGGTTGATTATGGCAACGCATTTCGAACGGCAGCTTGAAGCACTCCATGTGCAGATCATCACGATGGGAAGCTTCTGTGAAAAAGCAATTTCTCTTTCTAATAAAGCAATCCGGGGTGAGGATTGTATCAAAGCAATCTTTGAGACAGACAGAGAAATTGATACAAAAGAACGTGAGATCGAGAATCTCTGTATGCGGATACTGCTCCACCAGCAGCCGGTAGCAAGAGATTTACGAGAGGTTTCCGCAGCACTGAAAATGATCTCTGATATGGAACGAATCGGAGATCAGGCAGCAGATATTGCAGACCTTTCAAAGTATATTGATGAGAAACACGTTGAAATTCCTCCGCTTATCGGAAAGATGGCAGAAATGACAGTCAATATGGTTACAGAAAGCGTTGATGCCTTTGTAAAACGTGATCTGGAACTCTGCCGAAAAGTAATCGATGATGATGATCAGGTTGATGATGCATTTAATCAGATCAAAGAGGAACTGGCAGAGCTGATGTACCAGAATCTGGATGCAAAAGCAGGACTGGATCTTTTAATGACTGCAAAATATATGGAACGAATCGGAGATCATGCGGTGAATATTGCTGAGTGGGTCGAGTATGCGATTACAGGCGAACACAGAAACAATGAGCACCAAATGGGAGGCTGATAACGTGACAAAGAAAATCTTTAAATCAAATATACTGGTAGCAGTGGTTGTGCTGATATTTGGGATTGCATGTGTGATGGCAATCCTTTATCAGCATTTCGGAAAACAGATAGATAGAGAGTTAAAAAAAGAAGCAACTTATCTGGTATATGGAGTAGAACAAAATGGCGTGGATTATCTGAATCAGATTAAAGAAAAAGATGACCGTATCACGTATATCGCAGAGGACGGAACGGTTCTTTATGATAATCAGGCAGATGTTTCTTCTATGGAAAATCACAGTGACCGTAAAGAAGTTCAGGAAGCAATGAAATCAGGAAGCGGACGTGCAGAACGTGATTCAAAAACACTGTCACAGAAGACGATATACTATGCACTGCGCCTATCAGACAATACAGTACTCCGTGTTTCCAGTACGCAGTTTTCGGTATGGGTGCTTCTTATGGAGATGGTACCGCCGATGATCGGTATTGCAGTCGTGATGCTGATACTGGCCGGTCTTGTATCTATGCATATGGCAAATAAAATTGTGGAACCGATCAATAATGTAGATCTTGAGCATCCGGAGGAAAATCAGATCTATGAAGAAGTAGGACCTCTTTTAAGTAAGATATATAAGCAGAACAGACAGATCAGAAGTCAGCTGGAAGCAGCCAGACGAAATCAGGAAGAGTTTACGATCATTACAGAAAATATGCAGGAAGGTCTCCTTGTGATTGACAGTTATACAATGATCCTGTCGGGAAATTCCAGTGCATGGAAAATGTTTCAAATGCAGAAACCAAAGATTGGGGAATGTGTTTATTCGCTGAACCGTGGTGAAGAATTCCGCCTTATGATCGAACAGGTTCTGCGTGGAGAACACGGAAGTGTACGTCTGCGTCTGGGCGGCGAAGTCGTTCAGATGATCGCGAACCCTGTTACCAGAGAACAACGGGTGGCAGGTGCAGTACTTCTGCTGATCAACGAAACAGAAAAGGTGGAACGCGAACAGCTGCGCAGAGAATTTTCGGCCAATGTTTCGCATGAGCTGATGACGCCTCTGACTGCAGTATCCGGTTTTGCAGAGATTATTCGAAACGGACTGGTCAGACAGGAAGATGTACAGAAATTTGCAGGCAGAATTTATGATGAAGCCCAGCGTCTGATCGCGTTGATCGAGGATACGATCCGTGTATCTCAGCTTGATGAGGGAGAAACTCCGTATGACTGGGAAGAGCTGGATGCGTGTCAGATTGTCAGAGATGTGTGTGGCAGACTGAAAGAGATTGCTGATAAGAAAAACGTTCATTTTTATATTGACGGGGATAAAACGATGCTGTACAGCGTGCGTCCGATTCTGGATGAAATCATTTATAATCTCTGCGATAATGGAATCAAATATAATAAAGAGGACGGCACAGTAAGCATTCATCTGCGTGATCTGGGTGAACAGGTAGAGATTCGAGTCAAAGATAACGGTATAGGAATTCCGGCAGAAGATCAGAACCGCGTATTTGAAAGATTCTATCGCGTAGACAAGAGCCATTCCAAAGAAATCGGAGGTACCGGCCTCGGTCTTTCTATTGTAAAACATGGTGTAGGTTTCCTGGGAGGAACCCTGGATCTGGTCAGCGAAATCGGCAAAGGAACCGAGATTACCATGACCTTCCCGAAAGAACGGAAAACAGTTTAAGAACATAAAAAAGATACTGACGCAATCTAAAAAGCGGTCAGTATCTTTTTTGGTTAGTAACAATATGCGCCTTCATAGCTGTTGCAGGATTCTTTCTTACGGGAAAGATTCTCACAGGAGCTGCAGCGGTTGCAGAATTCCTGTTCATAACAGGTGGCGCAGACACAATTCCCACAGTTGCTGCGGTCATAGGCCGGAGTACAGGTGTAGGGAAGAGTATCGTTTGGGCGTTCTTCCGTCATTATTTTCACCTCTCCTGATACGTTTTTGATAACTGTATTATATCTCTGTATATCAGCAGATTCAAGAAAATAATGAGAAAAATTATTAATTTTCAGAAGAATTAAAATATTCTATTTTGCTTCCCATCTTCCGGATGCACCGCATGGCAGCACCAGTCCGTTTGAAGTAACAGGAAGTCCGATTTCTTGAGAATCAACATGTCCGTCGAAATCCTTAAGCTCTGTTGCGAGCATATAGGTCAGCACAGCCGGGGCAAGTCCTGTCGTATAGGAGTTGATCAGGAAAAACAGTGGATTTGGGCTTAAAAGCTTCACGCACAGCTTGATGAGCGGATGAATTGCATCCTCAATCTTCCAGATCTCACCTTTCGGGCCACGGCCGTAAGATGGAGGGTCCATAATAATCGCATCGTAGTGATTTCCGCGGCGGATTTCACGCTCTACAAATTTTACACAGTCATCAACCAGCCAGCGGATCGGAGCTTCGGAGAGTCCGGATGCGGCCGCATTTTCTTTTGCCCAGTTGACCATGCCCTTGGAAGCGTCGACATGTGTGACATGTGCGCCGGCAGCGGCGGCAGCCAGAGTTGCACCGCCCGTGTAGGCAAAAAGATTCAGAACTTTGACCGGACGGCCCGCGTTACGGATCTTATCTCCGAACCAGTCCCAGTTGACTGCCTGTTCCGGGAAAAGTCCGGTGTGTTTGAAACTGAATGGTTTCAGATGGAAAGTCAGATCTTTGTAATGAAGATCCCACTGCTGTGGCAGATCAAAGAACTCCCATTCTCCGCCGCCTTTTTTGCTTCTGTGATAATGTGCGTTCATGTTTTTCCAGCCACGGCTTACCTTCGGAGTATCCCAGATAACCTGCGGGTCCGGGCGCACCAGCGTGTATTTACCCCAGCGCTCCAGTTTCTCGCCGCAGGAAGTGTCAATTACTTCGTATTCTTTCCAGTCATTTGCAATCCACATATATATATGATAACCTTTCTTATAGTCTTATTTATATAGTTAAAATATCCCTATCTCATCAGTATAGGTGAAACGTGACGATTCCGCAAGTAAAACTATGCAGTTTCGGGTATATGGACGATACATTTTGCGGAAATTCGTTCTGATTCGCACTTTATCACTTTGATTTGAGAAAACTTTTTATAAATAGAGAGGTGGCAGGGCTTGACAAGCAGTACTTTACCATACTAAAATATACGGGATAATAATTTAACAACAAAAGATGCATCAAAATGCTATTTAAGATGAATGAATTTTTGCCGGGACAGGATTCTGGAAGCGGCACGAGGAGGACGAACAATGCAGAAATACAGTGAGATGAGCAAAGAACAGCTTCAGGCTCTTAAGAAAGAGCTGGATCAGCAGTACGCAGAAATCAAGGCACAGGGACTTGCCCTGGATATGTCACGTGGTAAGCCGTCAGTTGATCAGCTGAATATTTCCATGGATATGATGGATGTTCTGTCAAGCAGCACAGACCTGAGATGTGAGACAGGTGTTGACTGCCGTAACTATGGTGTCATGGATGGTATTCCGGAAGCAAAACGTCTTCTCGGAGAGATTTCCGAAGTAGATCCGGAACACATTATCATTTACGGAAACTCCAGTCTGAATGTTATGTTTGATACGGTATCACGTTCTATGACTCACGGTGTTATGGGAAATACTCCATGGTGTAAACTGGATAAAGTAAAATTTCTCTGTCCGGTTCCGGGATATGACCGTCACTTCAAGATCACAGAATTTTTCGGTATTGAAATGATCAATGTACCGATGTCACCGGAAGGTCCGGATATGGATATGGTTGAGAAACTTGTAAGCGAAGATCCGGCAATCAAAGGTATCTGGTGTGTACCGAAATATTCTAACCCACAGGGATATACTTATTCTGAAGAAACCGTAAAACGTTTTGCACATCTGAAACCGGCAGCACCGGATTTCCGTATCTACTGGGACAATGCGTACAGCGTACATCATCTTTATGATGACGAGAAAGAACAGGATTTCCTGCTTGAGATTCTGGATGAGTGCGCAAAAGCCGGCAATCCGGATATGGTTTACAAATTTACTTCAACTTCCAAGATCAGCTTCCCGGGTTCCGGTATCGCTGCATTAGCTGCATCAAAAGCAAACCTTGATGATATTCGTAAATATATTACAGTACAGACCATCGGACATGATAAACTGAATCAGCTCCGTCATGTAAAATTCTTCAAGGATCTTGACGGTGTTCATGCACACATGAGCAGGCATGCAGCAATCCTCCGTCCGAAATTTGAGATGGTAGAGGCAACTCTCGAGAAAGAACTCGGTGGACTCGGAATCGGAGAATGGACAACTCCGAAGGGAGGTTACTTCATTTCCTTCGAATCCATGGAGGGATGTGCGAAAAAAATCGTAGCAATGGCAAAAGAAGCCGGTGTTGTAATGACAGGAGCAGGAGCTACCTATCCATATGGTAAAGATCCAAAAGACAGCAATATCCGTATTGCTCCGTCTTTCCCACCAATCGATGAGCTGGAAAAAGCGGCAAAGGTATTCGTTGTCTGCGTAAAACTTGCCAGCGTAGAGAAACTTCTGGCAGAATAAGATTCGGCCTTGAACAGCAACAATAAAATTTCATAGCCGCGAACGTTAAGGAGGCGCCATGACGGAAGAAAACAAGAGTATGGACAAAGGAAGAAAACTACTGATCGGTTTAATCATTGTACTGCTCCTGTTTACCGCAGGCGCCTACTTTTTTGGTGTGTACTATTTTACCGGGCATTTTCTTCCAGGGTCACAGGTGAATGGTTTTAACTGTTCTTACATGACTGAGGACGAGACCGAAAATCTTCTGAAACAAAAGACTGCAGTCTATGCACTTGCAGTGCGTACAAGAGGAGACGGGCAGGAAGGAATCACAGCAGAAGAAATCAACCTTCAATACACATCAGATGGCAGTGTCAGGAAGCTTTTGCATGACCAGAACCGTTTTATCTGGTTCCTTGCATTCAGCCAGCAGCAGACTTATGAATTGCCGGCATCGGTATCGTATGACGAAGATCTGTTTAAGAAGAAAATCGACAGCCTGAAATGTCTGCAGAACAATGTAGAGCCGGAAGATGCCTGTATCAGAGAGCTGGAGGATGGTTTCGAAGTCGTTCCTGAGATTGAAGGTACAAAGATTGATTATGAAAAGCTGACGGAAGACATTTCCAATGCGGTCAGGACAGGCCGTACAGTTGCAGATCTGGAAGAAGACGGCTGTTATATTAATCCGACAGCCTATGCATCTGATCTTACAAAGGACTGTGAGCAGATGAATGATCTGACGGATGTTGTGGTGACTTATGATTTCAGTGACCGCAAGGAGACAGTGGATCGTTCTGTGATAAGAGGAATGCTTGACAGAGATGAGAATGGTGATCTGATCGTGAGCAGGGATGCAGTTGCTGCTTATGTGGCGGATCTTGCCGGCAAATATGATACGGCAGGAACAGAACGTACATTTTCTACATATGATAACAGGGATATTACTGTATCCGGCGGAAATTATGGCTGGGTGATCAATCAGGAAAAAGAAACCGATGCACTGTATAAAGATATCACGGAGAAAAAAACTGAGGTGCGTGAACCGATCTACGAGCAGGAAGCAGCCAGTAGAAAGATAAATGATATCGGATATTCTTATATTGAAATTGACCTGAGTGCCCAAAGGATGGTATTATATCAGAGTGGAAACCCGGTGGTGGATACCGGGCTGGTGGCAGACAGCAGCACACCGACCGGTGTATATGCACTGGGAGAAAAAGAATCTTCCACAGTACCTGGTGGCGGAGATGGTGAAACAGTAAACTTCTGGATGCCATTTACGGACAAAATCGGCATATATGGGAAAGCAGGTCTGGACGTAACGGGATATGACTTTTCAGATGATGTGGATATTGCAGCTTTCGGAAGTGATGATGAAACCAGTGGAAACAGCGTATTTTCAGATTCATGGCCGGGTATAGAAGGCTGCATAGCCGTACCTGAGGAACAGGCACAGGCAATTTATCAGACAGTAGAAGCCGGAACACCGGTTGTCATATATAAGTGATCATAACTGTGAAAAGACAAAACAGTGTAACCAGTACAGCAAAGGAGCTGCAGGGATTCTGAAAGGGATCTTTGCAGCGGTTTTTGCGTTTCAGGAGAGGTGATAATATGAAAATTGTTGTATTAGCAGGGGGAACAAGTACAGAAAGGGATGTTTCGATCGTATCCGGCACAGGAATCTGCGGTGCGCTGCGACAGAAAAATCATCAGGCAATTCTGGTCGATGTTTTTTGTGGACTGGAGAATGTAGACTGGGCAGATCCTTTTCCGGAAAGCTATGATGTAGAGCAGGCTGTTTCCTATATCAGGAGTTTTAATCCACATATCGAAGAGTTAAAAAAGAGCAGGAAAGAATTTTTCGGACCGAATGTCCTGGAACTTTGTAAGAAAGCGGATTTTGTTTTCCTCGGACTGCATGGATCCAACGGTGAGGACGGAAGACTGCAGGCTGTATTTGACCTGATGGGAATTCCGTACACCGGAACAGGCTATCTCAGCAGTGCGATGGCGATGGACAAAGGTGTTACGAAAGCCATGTTCCAGATGCGTGGTGTACCGACACCGGGCGGCAAAGCCATGAAGAAAAAAGAACGCATGGAGACACCACAGGAGCTTGGCATGGATTTCCCTGTTGTAGTCAAGACCTGCTGTGGCGGTTCCAGCATTGGGGTTTATATCGTAGATAATCAGGCTGATTATACGAAAGCTCTGGACGGAGCCTTTACCTATGAAAATGAAGTTATCGTAGAAGAATATGTCGAGGGTACTGAGTATACGGTTGCTGTTGTGGACGGCAAAGCATATCCGGTTGTAGAGATCGTTCCGGTTCAGGGATTCTATGACTATGAGAATAAATACAAACCGGGAGCAGTGAAAGAAACCTGTCCGGCGCCGATTTCCGAAGAACTGACCAGACGTCTTCAGGAATATGCGGTAGAAGGCTATCACGCACTTGAAATGGAAAGCTATGGACGTCTTGATTTCATCGTAACAAAAGATGAAAAAATCTACTGCCTCGAGGCAAACACTCTTCCGGGAATGACACCTACCAGTCTGATTCCGCAGGAGGCAGCAGTACTCGGTATGGACTATCCGACTCTGTGTGAAGAACTGATCAGAGTTTCAATAAAAAAGTACGAATGAGGAAAATTAAATGAAAAATCTTACATTAAGAAATCTTACAGAGGTGTGCAACGGAACCTGGCATGGTGATGATGCGCTTCTCGACCGTGAAATTTCTGCAATTACCACAGACAGCCGTAAGATTGAGAAAGACTGCCTGTTTGTACCAATCGTGGGAGAGCGTGTGGATGCGCATCGTTTTATCCCGGATGTTATGGCGAAGGGTGCACTTACGACACTTTCCGAGAGAAAACTTTCGGATGCAGATTATCCTTATATTCAGATTGCATCTTCTCTGCAGGCAGTAAAAGACATCGCAGAATTTTATCTGCAGCAGCTTCAGATTCCGGTAGTCGGAATCACCGGAAGCGTTGGAAAGACCAGCACGAAAGAAGTGATTGCATCTGTACTGAAAGAAAAATATCGTACCCTTAAAACACAGGGAAACTTTAATAACGAACTTGGACTGCCGCTGACCGTATTCCGCCTGAGAGAAGAGGATCAGATCGCCGTTCTGGAGATGGGTATCAGTGATTTCGGAGAAATGACACGACTTACCCGGATCGCGAAGCCGGACACCTGCGTGATCACAAATATCGGAACCTGCCATCTGGAAAATCTTGGCGACAGAGACGGAGTTCTCAAAGCAAAGACGGAAATCTTCCAGTCCATGCAGCCGAACGGCCATATTGTACTGAACGGAGATGACGATAAGCTGGCAACGGTTGATGGCTATCATGGTGTAAAACCTGTATTTTTCGGCCTGGATGCAGCGCGTGATGTCTATGCCGATCAGATTGTGAGCAGGGGGCTGAAAGGTGTTTCCTGCCGCATTCATATGGGCGAAGATGCTTTTGATGTACTGGTGCCGACACCGGGCATCCATATGGTCTACAATGCGCTTGCAGCAGCTGCTGTCGGCAGAATCTACGGACTTACGATCGAGGAGATCAAAAGAGGTATTGAGAGTCTGGAGACGATCCGTGGTCGTTTCAAGATGATTGAGACAGAGAATTTCCTTGTTGTTGACGACTGCTACAATGCCAACCCGATGTCTATGAAAGCTTCTCTGGATGTACTTCATGATGGAGAGGGAAGAAGAGTGGCAATCCTCGGAGATATGGGAGAACTTGGCGAGAATGAGATTTCTCTGCATAAAGAAGTCGGAGAGCATGCTGCAAAATGTGGTATCGATGTCTGTATCTGTGTGGGAGAGCTTTCCTCACATATGGCAGAAGCCGCACGCAAAGCAGCTCCGGACTTCGAAGTACATTACGAAAAAGACCGGGAATCTCTTCTTAAGAATCTTGAAGGATATGTCCGCAAGGGAGATACGATTCTCGTAAAAGCGTCTCATTTTATGAAGTTTGAAGAAGTGGTAGACGCATTGGAAAAAATGTAAAATTCTGCAGGAATTTGACGAACGATTTTTGTTCCATACGGGCCGCCGGAGGTGTAGAATGTGTTTAACGGATAACTGTTCACAGACTGTAAAACAAGGAGGGCTTATGCTGGAACGAATCATGGATCTGCATATACTGCTCTATCTGATGGCTGTTCTCGGAACAGCAGGAGGAGTAGGGATGCTGGCAGTACACCTTACTTACAGAAGAACCATGCGAAAGACAAAAGCGACAACGAACCTGAGAGAAAAATGGCTGAATCTGTGGAAAACAAGGGATAAGCTTCTGAACAGAATGAATCTTCTGGTCTGGATTCCTTCATTGTTATCTACAACATGCCTGGGGCTGTCGCTTTTTTTTGTTACGAAACTCGGATCGGAGAGAGGACTTCCGCTGCAGTATCTGTATATCGGTACGGCAGTTCCGGTTGTGCTTCTGATTCTGCGTCAGGCGCTGGACTTTTCGTACAAAGAAGAACTGGTGACAAATTCCCTTGCGGATTATATCCTTCAGGCGCGATCGCGCAGGGAAAATCCGCCCACAGCCCGTAAATACGAACCGCAGCAGACGGCGCAGAAAACAGATCCGGTTCTCAGGGAAGAAATGGTTGAGCGGATCGCATCCAGTATCCGGCAGACAGCAGCTACCGGGAGCCATTTCAGCAAAATGCTGAGTCCTGAGGAAGAAGAAATCATGCGGGAGATCATACGGGAATTTATGGAATAAACACAGAGAAATCTGGAGGTACAAATGAATAAAAGAAGAATTATCTGGATAGAGCTGCTTCGCATTTTTGCGTGTATTGGTGTCATCGGTATTCATGCCGCTTCGCAGCATTTTCGTGATGTGCCGGTAAATACATCTGTATGGGCGGTAACTAATTTTTACCATGGAATCAACCGCTTTGCAGTTGCGTGTTTTGTGATGATCAGCGGTTGTCTGTATCTTGACCATAAACGGACATGGAATCTTAAGAAGCTCTGGATGCACAATATTCTGCCGATTGCAGCAGCATATGTATTCTGGCAGGTGTTCTATGCACTCTACCGCAGTCTGGTAAATGAAGGTCTGAAATTTGGCTCCGCATATTTTTTGAAAAGATTTCTGGTTATGATATCAGATTCCTATTTTCATCTGTGGTATCTGCCGATGCTGATTGGACTTCTTATCATCACACCGATGCTGTGGGAGATTGTAAACAGTAAGAACGGGAAACAATGGGAAGAGTATATGATCCTTCTGTACCTGCTGTTTAAGCTTTTGCCATATACGGTCAAAGCTTTTCCGATACCATGCAGAGAACATGTGATGAACCTTTTGAATACCGTGCAGCCGCAGATGGTTACCGGATTTGTCGGATATTATATCGCGGGACACTATCTGTATCAGTATGGAGTATCCAAAAAGCTCGAAAAACTGATCTACATACTGGGAATCCTGTCAATCGGTGCTGCCATCCTGCTCTGTTATATCAGAGCACAGCAGACAAGAACGGATGTACAGAAATTTTATGAGAATTACACTATTGCGGCATTCCTGTGGGGCATTTCTGTATTTTTGTTTTTCAAAAATCATGTTTCAAAGATTAAATGGAATGAAAGGCAGGAAAAAAGAATCTGCTTTGTCGGAAGCTGCACATTCGGAATCTTTCTGATCCATGTGCTGGTGAGATCACTTCTCCACAAAGCAGGTATCGACAGTATGATGATCAGTAATACATTTATTGCAATACCGATCGTGATTGCACTGATTTTTATGCTGAGCTTTGGGGCGGTAGTGATCATAAAGAAAATTCCGGTATTGAAGAAGTGGATCGTATGATCAGTCTTCTTCAATCACCTGGATCTCAAGATAATCAAAAGAAATATGCTCTATAAAACTGTCCTGGTTAAACCTGGTTCTGGAGTGGCGCTTAAAATCAGCAATATTGTTGTCAAGCCAGATCGGGTTTTCCAGGTCAAATTCATAGCATATCTCCTGCAATGCACGAAAAATCTTGTGAGTTCTGGTATCTTCAGAATCATCATCTATTACAATATCTTTTATTAAGTGGTTACTTTCCCACATTTTTCCCCATAAACGAAACATAGCTGCCTCCTGTCAGAAATATTTTCTAAATCAGTATAGCCATTCTTTGCAGATAAGTAAAGAAATATGTAAAGAAAATTCATTGCAGATTTTAGTGGGATAAAGTATAATAGAAATACATTTTGCATCGTCACGAAATACAGGATGCATATTTTTTATGAATGGAGGAGTAGTTAATGAAGTTATACGACAGTGGCATTTATCTGGTGAACGGTCATGACATCGTTGAAGAAGGCAGTATGAACCAGCCGGTATCCAGAGAAGAAGCAGCCAGAAATACAATGGCATACGGAATTCTGGAAGCACATAATACATCCGGAAATATGGAAAAGCTTCAGATTAAATTTGATAAGCTGACATCTCATGATATCACCTTTGTTGGTATTATTCAGACAGCACGTGCATCAGGACTCGAGAAATTCCCGGTTCCCTATGTACTGACAAACTGTCATAACTCTCTTTGTGCAGTAGGCGGTACGATCAATGAAGATGATCATATGTTTGGACTTACCTGTGCGAAGAAATATGGCGGAGTTTATGTACCTCCTCATCAGGCTGTTATCCACCAGTTTGCACGCGAAATGCTGGCAGGCGGCGGTAAGATGATTCTTGGTTCAGACAGCCATACCCGTTATGGTGCACTTGGTACCATGGCTATGGGCGAAGGTGGCGGAGAACTTGTAAAACAGCTTCTTTCTCAGACATATGACATCAATATGCCGGGTGTTGTGGCAATCTATCTGAAAGGTGAACCACGTCCGGGCGTAGGACCGCAGGACGTTGCACTTGCGATTATCGGCAAAGTATTCGCAAATGGTTATGTTAAGAATAAAGTTATGGAATTCGTAGGACCTGGCGTTGCAGGACTGAGCGCTGATTTCCGTATCGGTGTGGACGTTATGACAACAGAGACTACATGTCTTTCCTCGATCTGGCAGACAGATGAAAAGATTGAAGAATTCTATGAGATCCATGGCAGAAAAGAAGACTACAAAGAACTGAAACCAGGTAAAGTAGCTTATTATGACGGCTGCGTGGAAGTCGACTTAAGTGAGATCAAACCAATGATCGCAATGCCGTTCCATCCGAGCAACACTTATACCATCGATGAACTGAAAGCAAATCTTTATGATATTCTGGATGATGTTGAGAAGAAAGCACAGATCAGCCTTGATGGCAAGGTTCCATACACTCTGAAAGACAAAGTGATCGACGGAAAGCTTTATGTAGAGCAGGGAATCATTGCCGGATGTGCAGGCGGTGGTTTCGAAAATATCTGTGCAGCAGCTGACATTCTCCGTGGTGCAAGCATCGGGTCAGATGCATTTACACTCAGCGTATATCCGGCAAGTACTCCGATTTACATGGAACTTGCAAGAAACGGTGTCCTTGCAGATCTCCTTGCTACAGGTGCTGTTGTTAAGACCGCATTCTGCGGACCATGCTTTGGTGCAGGTGATACACCGGCAAATAACGCATTCAGTATCCGTCATACGACCAGAAACTTCCCGAACCGTGAAGGCTCCAAGGTTCAGAACGGACAGATTTCTTCTGTCGCTCTTATGGATGCAAGATCTATCGCAGCAACAGCAGCAAATAAAGGTTTCCTGACTTCAGCAGAAGAATTTGACGGAAACTATACACATCAGAAATACTTCTTCGACAAGACGATTTATGAGAATCGTATTTTTGACAGCAAGGGTGTTGCGGATCCGAGCGTGGAGATCCAGTTTGGACCAAACATCAAAGACTGGCCGAAGATGCCTGCACTTGCAGATAATCTTGTGCTGAAAGTTGTATCTGAGATCCATGATCCGGTTACAACAACGGATGAGCTGATCCCGTCAGGTGAAACTTCCTCCTTCCGTTCCAATCCGCTCGGACTGGCTGAGTTTACTCTGTCCCGTAAAGATCCGGCATACGTTGGACGCGCAAAGGAAATCCAGAAAGCACAGAAAGCTCTGGAGGCAGGAGAATGTCCGGCAGAGGCAGTACCGGAACTGAAACCTGTTATGGAAGCCATTAAGAAACAGTTCCCGGATGTCGGCAAAGAAAACATCGGTATCGGAAGTACGATTTTTGCAGTAAAACCTGGTGATGGTTCTGCGCGTGAGCAGGCGGCTTCCTGCCAGAAGGTTCTCGGCGGATGGGCAAATATCGCCAATGAGTATGCAACGAAGCGTTATCGCTCCAATCTGATCAACTGGGGTATGCTTCCGTTTCTGATTCCACAGGGAGATCTTCCGTTTGAGAACGGGGACTACCTGTTCTTCCCTGAGGTTCGAGGAGCTGTTGCAGACAAAGTGGACAGCATCACAGGTTATGTAGTAAAAGAAGATGGACTGAAAGAGTTCCAGGTAACTCTGGGTGAACTGACTGACGATGAGCGCGAGATCATCCTGAAAGGCTGTCTGATCAATTACAACAGAGGATAAAACAATAAAACAGTTCCCGGTATGAGAAGCGCTGCTTCGGATTCATGCCGGGAATTTTATAACCTGTTTAAATTATCAGAAATTAATATAAAATATACAAAAATAACTAAAATAAAACACGAAAGAACGGGTATAAATAAATTATTTGAAAAATAATTAAAAAATGTGTTGACAAATATGCTGGGCGGTGCTATTATAATGACATCAAAAGAAAACAAGAGAAAAACAAATCAAACAAAATAAAAAATCATTCAATTCATAGTATAAATAAACGTTACATGAAAGGAATGAAATCAAAAAGAAAGGGTAAGGTGATACCGTTGGGACACTAGCCACACATCATATCAATATGAGAAGTGACAGAGATTGAGTTTCCTGCAAGAAAGACCTGATACATAAATTATCCATTATTTATACCGATCATTACAGAACATTCGAAAGAAATATTTAAAATATTACCTGGTGAACAGGACTTTCCGAAAGTAATGAATCATACAAAACGTATTACAGGTACATAGAATCAATCACTCATATTGAATAGCTGTCACGAACCTGATACAAAGAATTTTAGAAATGTGTAAAGAAACATTTTTAAAAGTTGAGATCCAGATGATGTGAGTCATATGAATCGAAGCTTTGCATCAGAAGAATATCTTCTCACAAAAGATATTACATCAGAAATCAATGGGTTCTTATTCCCGATGAAAACAGTTCGAAATTTAAGAAGTTAAGTTTGGAGTTGCTCTAATCAGAAGGAAAAGATACTTTCATATTTCTAAATTAAATTATAATCCGTAAATTATAATTTAAACTCTATCAACTTTCTAAATGAACCGAATGATAAAAATCATCTCGTTTATGAGCAGGAAATTACAAGAAACCAAAAGACACAATATCAGATAAAAAGATAATTAATAAATATAAAAACTAAATATAGATAATTGAATGAAGTATACTAAAAGAGGTATCAAAGATTTCAATTAGTAAACAAGACGATAAGTTTTGAAAGAACAAAGAGGTTAATTAAAATTGAATAGCGAAGATTGTTAAGACGGTCATCATTTTAGATTATGAGAAGTAAATTATAAGAAAAAGTGATGACCGTCTTACTGTTGTGTAAAGATCGTTTTTACGTTATACTCTCCATAGAAAGTGCAGTAAGCGCTAAGGGAGAGTTTTTTTTATGTGGAATAATATAGAAAATATGATTTTATATGAGGATAAAGAGATTATTGTCTGTCATAAAGTGGCAGGCATTGCCGTACAGAGTGCGAGAATCGGGATGCCGGATATGGAAAGCAGTCTGAAAAACTATCTGGCATCAAAGAATCCCGGGAAAATGCCGTATCTGGGAATCGTTCATCGCCTGGATCAGCCGGTGGAAGGGGTGCTTGTTTTTGCAAAAAATAGAAAGGCAGCTGCAGGGCTGACAGGTCAGATTACATCAGGAACCGTTACGAAGGAGTATCTTGCCGTAACAGATCAGAAACCGGAGAAAGCGCAGGGACATCTGGAAGATTATCTGAAGAAAGACGGAAAAACAAATACATCTGCAGTAGTTACACCAAAAGCCGATGGGGCAAAAAAAGCAGTTCTGGATTATGAGGTACTTAATGAAGTTTCGGATGAGCGGACTTCGACCGGTAAAAGAATCCTGGTCAGAATACAGCTTGGAACGGGACGCCATCATCAGATCAGAGTACAGATGGCGCATGCAGGCATGCCGCTTCTGGGTGATCGGAAATATAATCCGGAGGATTCTTCAGGACTTCCGCTGGGATTGTGTTCCTGTCATCTTGTATTCCTGCATCCAATTACGGGAAAGAAGATGGAGTTCCGGGTAACGCCAAAAGGGAATTGTTTTGCAGGATTCCCAAATATCTGAATCAGAATATAGTAAAATTGCCGTATTTTCTTCGAAAAAATGAAAAAACTATGAAATCTATAGACGGAAAAATGAAAATGTGTATAATGTAGAAAAGAATCGCATTTGTGTAAAGTTTATAGTAGAAAAGAGGAAAATACAATGAAAAAAGCAGCTATTGCGGTGCTTTTTCTTGTCGGTGCAGTCGTAGTGGCAGGCGAGAGTGGTAAGATGGGCGGCTTTGGTAATTTTATTTCAGATGTGCAGGCCGAAGATGAACTGTCTGAAAGTGATAAAGACCAGAAAGAGATTATAGAAGAGTCGGACACTACAGAGGAAGACAGAGTCGCTGCTATTGATACTTCAGTTACACTTGGTGTTGGCAGCAGAATCGCAGTTGTGAGCAAGGCTACCGACGGAGAATACTGGAAACTTGTCCGTCAGGGTATGGAAGATGCAGTTAAGGATATTAATACAGCCTATGATTTTTCATCTGATGATGAGATCTCTATGACATTTGAGGGTCCTTCGGATGAGCAGGATATTGAAACTCAGGTTAATACGCTCGATGCGGTAATTGCAGAGAACCCTACCGTTTTGTGCATGTCAGCCGGAGATATTGAATCCTGTCAGGCACAGCTTGAGGCGGCCAGTGAGAATGGCATTCCGGTTGTAGTTTTTGATTCCAATGTCAGTGACGATGAGCTGGTGGCAGCGTTCCGTGGCACAGATAATACATATGCAGGAAAACTGGCGGCAGAAAAACTTGTGGATGCGATTGGAGAAAACGGCAAGATTGCAGTATTTTCCGCGCAGGAAAAGACCGAAAGTTCACAGAAACGTGTCGAGGGATTTAAGGAAGCACTGGCAGATTGCGAGGAAATTTCAATTGTAAGTGAGTTATATACCGATAAGGTCAAAGATATGTCAGAGGCGATGGCAGATGTGTTGAGACGTTACCCGGATCTGGACGGAGTATTCTGTACCAATGAAGATGTAGCGGATATGTATCTTGGACTGGATAAAGGAGAAAATACACCGGTTATGGTCGGTGTAGACGCGACAAGCGTACAGCAGAAGGCAATCACGGACGGACAGGAGCTTGGAACCGTATCACAGGATCCATATGCTATCGGCTATCAGACGATCATAGCTGCAGCACAGGCTATGTCTACAGATCCGGCACAGGCGGCTTCTGTAGAAAAAAATGTCCTGCTTGAGCCGAAATGGATTGACGCGTCTAATATCGATGATGCGTCAAATGGCAATTATCTTTACGGAAAATAAAAGAGAATATACGCAGGATGACATGATATGATACGTAAGAGAAAAGTTAATCCTGATATCCGACAGGGGCAGTTCACATTGGACTGTCCCTGTGTTATAATAAAAAAGATTGAATTGAAATAAAAAACAATTTCAAGCAAAGTATGTTATGGCAAAATGAAGGAGGAAATTATTTGAAGGAAAGAGAAACATTTGGATCAAGACTTGGTTTTATTCTGGTTTCTGCAGGATGTGCCGTAGGGCTTGGAAACGTATGGAAATTTCCATACATGACAGGAAAATATGGCGGGGCAGCTTTTATCCTGATTTATCTGGTCTTTCTGGTACTGCTGGGACTGCCGATCCTTGTAAGTGAGTTTGCTGTAGGACGAAGCAGCCGCTTAAGCACAGCGAGAGCATTTCACAAACTGGAGCCGGAGGGGGCCAATTTCCACAAATACAGTTATATGGGAATGATCGGTAACTACATGCTGATGATGTTTTATACCATGGTTGCCGGCTGGATGATGTATTACTGTTATGTTATGGCAACCGGTAAACTGAGCGGAGCCTCTTCTGATGAGATCAGTGGGTTCTTTTCCAATCTGATGACATCGACAGGTACCATGACCGGATGGATGATCGCAGCGGTTCTTCTTGCATTCGGAGTATGTTCACTCGGACTTAAAAACGGAATTGAGCGTATCACGAAGGTGATGATGATCTGTCTTCTTGCACTGATCGTTGTACTGGCAGTTCATTCTGTGACACTTGATGGTGCGATGGAAGGTGTGAAATTTTATCTGGTGCCAAACCTTGACAACATCCGTGAGGCAGGGCTCGGAAACGTGATCTTCGGAGCGCTGTCTCAGGCATTTTTTACATTGAGTATCGGTATCGGTGCGATGGAAATCTTCGGAAGCTACATGGGTAAGGAACGTACGCTTGCAGGCGAAAGTGTCAATATTCTGATCCTTGATACATTTGTAGCGCTGATGGCTGGTCTGATCATCATTCCGGCATGTTTTGCGTTCGGTGTAGAGCCGGGAGCTGGTCCGGGACTTGTATTTATCACACTTCCAAACGTATTTAATCAGATGGCAGGCGGAAGACTCTGGGGAGCTCTGTTCTTCCTGTTTATGTCTTTTGCGGCACTGTCTACTGTCATTGCTGTATTTGAGAATATCCTGTCCTTTGCAATGGATCTGTGGGGATGGAAACGTAACAAAGCAGTTGCATTTAATATTGTACTGATCATCATTCTTTCGATGCCGGCAATTCTCGGATTCGGCCCATGGTCCGGTATCCAGATTCTCGGTGAAGGAACCAACATCATGGATCTTGAGGACTTTATCATTTCCAATAATATCCTGCCGCTTGGTTCCGTAGTCTTCGTCATTTTCTGTGCATCAAAGAACGGATGGGGATGGGACAACTTTATCAAAGAAGCCAACACAGGATCAGGACTGAAATTCCCGAAATTCATCAGAAACTACATGCTCTGGGTGATTCCGGCAGTTGTTGCGGTTATTTATCTGAAAGGATACTATGATATGTTCCAGCCGAAAGGAATGAATTATCTGGTTCCGTGGATGATCATCGGTGTTGCAATGCTTGTTCTTGTCGGATGGATTTCCTTAGGGCACAGCAAAAAGAAATAAGATACCAGGGTCAAAAGTTCTGAATCCACATGAGCTTGCTCATAAGTGGATGTAAGAACTTGGGACCCGCCCCGATATGAGCATAAAAGTGGGATGAAATCCCGCGATATGCGAATAGAGGGTAGGATTGTGAGAGTGCATAGCACGGAACAATCCGTAAGTATCATAAATAAATAACAAAATCAGAGGAGGCACAATTATGATAGCAGAAAAAATGAAACCTTTTGTCCAGAACAACTCAGCGATCCGTATGATGTTCGAGGAAGGAAACCGTCTCCGTGCAAAATACGGCGCAGACAAAGTATATGATTTCAGTCTTGGAAATCCGAGTGTTCCGGCACCGGACTGTGTGCGTGAGGCAATCATTGATCTTGTGAACAACGAGGAACCGACAGTCCTTCACGGCTACATGAGTAATGCCGGATTTGAGGATGTCAGAGAGACCATTGCACAGTCTCTGAACCGCCGCTTCGGGACAGCTTTTTCTGCACATAATCTGATCATGACCGTTGGTGCTGCCAGCGGTCTGAATGTGATCCTCAAGACGATCCTGAATCCGGGCGAGGAAGTGATCGTTTTTGCACCGTATTTCCTGGAATATGGTGCATATGTACGCAACTATGACGGCAAACTTGTGGAAATCTCTCCGAATACTGAGACTTTCCAGCCGAATCTGAAAGAGCTGGAAGAGAAGATCAATGCCAACACCCGCGCCGTGATCGTAAACACACCACATAACCCGACTGGTGTCGTTTATTCCGAAGAGACGATCAAGGAGCTTGCTGCAATCCTTGAGAAGAAACAGCAGGAATTTGGTTCTGTCATCTATCTGATCTCTGATGAGCCGTACAGAGAACTGGCATATGATGGTGTGGAAGTTCCGTATCTTACAAAATATTACAAAAATACAGTTGTAGGATATTCCTACAGCAAATCTCTGTCCCTTCCGGGCGAGCGTATCGGTTATCTGGTTATCCCGGATGAGCTTGAGGACAGTGAGACGGTGATCACGGCAGCAGCAATCGCCAACCGTGTACTCGGAAGTGTCAATGCACCGTCTCTGATGCAGAAAGTTATCCAGAAATGTGTGGATGCAGAGGTGGATGTGGCTGCTTATGACCGCAACCGCCTGGCACTTTACAATGGTCTGAAAGAATGTGGTTTCGAGTGCATCAAACCGCAGGGAGCTTTTTACCTGTTCGTAAAATCTCCGGTCGCAGACGAAAAACAGTTCTGTGAAGCCGGTAAGAAATATAATATTCTGATGGTACCGGGAAGCTCTTTTGCATGCCCGGGTTATGTAAGACTGGCATATTGTGTATCCTATGACACAATTCAGAATTCCCTGCCGGAATTTAAGAAGCTTGCAGCTGAATTTGGCCTGAACTAAATTAAGGGAGGAAACTCATGGCGATTTCATTTGATGAAAAGAAAAAGATCTTCAAGCTGGACACAGCAAAAAGTACATATCTGATCGGACTTTCACCGGAAGGATATCTCGGACATATTTATTATGGAGAAAGACTGAACCATCCGGCGGACAATTATCTTCTGCGTATGGCGGAGCATCCTTTTACACCTTCCGTAAACAAAAGGGAAAAAGCCATGTTTCTTGATTTCTTCCCGGAAGAATTTCCGTCAGGCGGTGTAGGCGGTTACAGGGAAAGCTGTATCAACATCCGTGACAGTCACGGAAGCATGGGAAGTGAATTCTTTTATCATTCTCATGAAATCTACAAAGGCAAACATAAACTGAGCGGACTTCCGGCTTCTTTCGGAACAGAAGATGAGGTAGAAACACTTGATATTCATTGCCGCGACGAAGTGCTGGGGTTGGAGCTGATTCTTTCTTATTCTGTTTTTGATAAAGAAAATATCCTGACCAGAAGCGCCAGAGTAGTCAATGATGGTAGCCAGAAAGTGCACATCGAGAAGATCTACAGTGCGTGTCTGGATATGGATAATGAAGACTTTGAAATGATTTCTCTTCATGGCGGATGGGCGAGAGAGCGTCATATTCAGCAGTGCGCGCTCCATTATGGCAAACAGAGCGTAGAGTCTGCCAGAGGCGAATCCAGCCATCAGGAGCATCCGTTTATCGCACTTGTGACACCGGGAACTACACAGAAGCAGGGTCGTGTGTATGCGATGCATTTCGTGTATTCCGGAAATTTCCTCGCACAGGCGGAACTGTCACAGTTTGATTCAGTGCGTATGGTCATGGGTATCAACAGCGAAGAATTTTCATGGGCGCTTGCACCGGGCGAAGAGTTTCAGACACCGGAAGTTGTCATGACTTATTCAGGCACAGGCCTTGGTCAGATTAGTAGAAGCTATCATGATTTCTACAGAAATCATATGATCAGAAGCAAATACAACCACAAAAAACGCCCGATCCTCATCAACAACTGGGAGGCAACCTATTTTGATTTCAACACAGAAAAACTTCTGGATATTGCCCGCGAGGCAAAGAAATGCGGAATCGAAATGCTTGTCATGGATGATGGCTGGTTCGGACATCGAAATAACGACGACAGTTCTCTCGGTGACTGGTTTGTTAACGAAAAGAAAATTACAGGCGGTCTGAAAAATCTGGTCGATCAGGTCAATGAGATCGGTCTGAAATTCGGTATCTGGTTCGAGCCGGAAATGATCTCTCCGGATTCAGATCTTTATGAGAAACATCCGGAATGGGCGATCCAGATTCAGAACAGAGAGGCAACCCAGAGCCGAAATCAGTATGTACTTGACCTGTCACGCAGGGAAGTTCGTGACTATGTATATGAATGTGTGGCTTCCGTTCTTCGAAGCGCCAATATCGAATATGTCAAATGGGACATGAACCGCCAGCTCAGTGATATGGGAAGTACTTATCTTGCCGAAGATGCGCAGCAGGAGCTTTTCCACAGATATGTACTCGGTGTTTATGAACTGCAGGAGCGGCTGGTGACAGACTTCCCGGATCTTCTTCTGGAAAACTGTTCCGGTGGCGGCGCGCGTTTTGACCCGGGAATGTTGTATTACAGCCCGCAGATCTGGTGCTCTGACGATACAGACGCGATTGAACGTCTGCTGATTCAGGAAGGAACAGAGCTGATCTATCCGCTGTCTGCCATGGGCGCGCACGTCAGTGACTGTCCGAATCATATAGTAGGCAGAGTGACACCGTTTAAGACGCGAGGTCATGTGGCACTTTCCGGCACATTCGGCTATGAGCTGGATATCACAAAGATTGCAGAAGAAGAGAGAAATATGATTCCGGAGCAGACGCAGATGTATCACAAATACCATGATCTGATCCGTGAGGGAGACTATTTCAGAATTGCATCCTACAGAGAAAATCATCTGTATGACTGTTGGGCTTCGGCGGCAAAAGACCGTTCCGAGGTACTGGTAACGTATGTACAGGTACTTGGACAGGCCAATGTACACAGCCGCAGAATTTACCTTGATGGCTTTGATCCGGATAAAACTTACCGTCTGGAAGGCACAGATGAGATGTATACAGGTGAAATGTTGATGAAGATGGGATTTTTGATGAGAGATTTCAGAGGAGATTTCCAGAGCAGACTGTATCATTTCACAGCAGAATAAAGTAAAAACGACGCAGGAGCTCAGCTCCTGCGTCGTCATATTTTATCGATTTTTTTGCGGATATCCAGCATTTTCTGATCCAGTTCGGAGATAACAGAAGCACATCTCTGCAATTCCTCATTGATGACAGCTGCCTGTTTCTGTCCGCGCTTATAGCGAAGCTGATGATCGAGATTTGCCCAGTAATCCATGGCGGCTGTTCGAAGCTGTAATTCGACTTTGATCCACTGGCTTTCATTCTGGAAGGGCATGGCGACCTCAAGAATCAGATGCAGACTCTGATAACCGGATTTCTTTGGCTGTCTGATGTAATCTTTTGTCCTGAGGATACGGATATCCTGCTGTTTTTCAATCAGTTCGGCAACTTTATAAATATCATCCACATAAGAACAAACGGCACGGACACCGATCAGGTCGTTGATTTTTTCCAGTGCCTGAGCAAAGTTCAGATCCAGGCCTTTTTTCTGCATTTTTTTGCAGACACTGTCATAGCTTTTGAGCCTTCCTGTCGTCATCTGGATAAAGCTCCGGTTATATTTCATTAGCAAAAAGGTATTGATGATCTCCAGTTTGGTCATCATAAGGTTGATGGCGCATTGGCCTTTGATGCTGAATTCACTGTCGGTCAGCATGTTCTTTAAAAGTTCTTTTTTCTTCAATTTCTGTCTTTCTTCCTCTAATTGTATCAAAGTAAAATTTTCATTCGTATAAGTTTCAGTCGTTCGTAATGCATTGCAGGTTCCCATGAAAATACTCCTTCTGTAATAAATCTGTAAGTGTTTTGCGTTAAATCAACGTAAAATAAGAAAAGCAAGAGTGAATCACAGGTTTCTTATTTCCGTTTCCCATCAATTAATGTATGAACACAGATGGAAAAATATGACAGAGAAACAGTAAAATTCAGAAAGGATTTGTTTCCCTTGCAATTATCCATGGAAAAAGGTAAAATATAATTCGATATTCAACGAATTGTAGGAGAAAACTATGGGGAAAAATGAAAATGCAATTCCTAAAGATATAAAATTCCGATTCTGTTATTCAGCAACAATGGAAGCAGTCATGAGTCTGCATGTCATAGCAGACCCGGAAATTCATCGGGAGTGCAGCGGCTGGGTAATGCATATTTTTGAAACGCTGACAGAACAGTTAAAAGAGGAAATTCTGGATTTTGGAAGCCGTTACGGAAAATGGTATTATGTATTGGACCTGCTTGGGTTGATTGTAGAAGAAGAGAAGAATTATCAAAATGACATTGATATGATGACTGGGAAAATAAGGGAAATGCCGCTTAGTGATGTCATCTATTTTCTGGCAGGACTTTGTGAAACGAGGCTGGATATCAGCATTGAACATTTTCGTGAGATTTTTTCAGATGCGGAAAAATGTAAAGAAGAGCTTGTGCAAAAAAAATATGCTCTGATAGAGATGGAAAATCTTCATTACATGCTGCAGGAACCTGAGAAAATACGAAGCCGACTGATCTGGATTCTGGAAGAATACTGGAATCAGGCTTTTTCAAAAGAGTGGGACTCTATCAGCAGTTACGAAAAAGATATTATTTCTCATGAAGAAATGTTGTTGCGGCATACATCTCTGGAGGAATATATGGGCAGATTTCATGCGGATCTGATCATCAAAGACGGGATTTTGTTACTGAACAAAATTCCGGGACTGAGTGTTAATGTGAATCAGATTACGGATATCTGTATCACTCCGTCTATTTTCGGAGAGGGACATTTGCATGGAAATATTTATCAAGGTACGGTCAATCTGGTTTTGAACCTGAACTATCGTGCATTGCAGGTCAGCAGAGATATTCCGGATGATTTTTTCAGTGTTCTCCGCGCACTTGGCGATGAAAGTCGTTTTAAGATCATTAAGGTGCTAAAGAACGGAGATGCTACGACAAAAGATATCAGTGATATCCTGCGCCTGTCACCAAGTACGATTTCGGCACATTTGAAAGTGCTCAGGGAGGCGGATCTGGTAGATTCTCATAAAGTTAAGAAATTTGTATATTATCAGCTGAAAACGGAGAGACTGGAAAATCTTCAGGATCGGCTTATGACATATCTGAAGTATTAAAAGTCAATTGAATAATTAAAAAATGGACACCTGATGCCTGGTTTGGAAAAGCGTCAGGTGTTTTTTTACGCATTTATAAGTGGTTACTGTACAAATTGACAAAATATTATAATTATACGATTTTACGATTGACAAATCGTAGAAAAGATATTATGATAAATTAAAAATATGATACGTTAATGTAGTAAAGGAGAGGGAAGTATGAGCAACTATGAATGTAAGTATCCACATCTGTTTTCACCATTGACAATTCGTGGAAAGGTTCTTAAGAATCGAATTGTATCATCCCCACACAGTGGCGGACCAAACCTGTATCGTGCAGGAAATGACGGATTTTCAAATCTGACAGAGACAGCAGCTTTGTATTTTGGAAATGTGGCAAGAGGCGGAGCAGCAATCGTCAATACCGGACATCTTGGAGTAGATCCACGATTTACTCTTGGTGCAAACGCAGAACGTTTTAATTTCTTTTCGAAAGAAGCCATCCATGAACATCAGCTTCCGGTCATGCATATGATGACAGACCTGATTCATTCCTATGGATCACTGGCATCTATAGAGCTGAATCATCCGGGACATTTCGGAGATCCTGTAGATCCGGAGCAGATGCTTCTGGGACCGGTAGATGTAGATATGTCTACACGTGAGACAATGGCAGGCGGCAAAAATGTAAAAGGTATGGACGAAGAAGAAATGAACCGCGTGGCTGATTATTTTGCAGAAGCAGCCCTGATCGGCAAGCGTGGTGGATTCGATATTGTAAATATCCATGCGGCACATAACTGGCTACTTGGAGAATTCTTCTCACCAATTGAGAATACCCGTACAGACGAGTATGGCGGAAGCGTAGAAAACCGCTGCCGTTTCCCGAAGATGGTACTTCAGAGAATCAGGGAAGCGGTCGGAGAAGATATGATCATTGCAATGCGTTTCAGCGCAGCAGAGCATTTACAGGGCGGCATCACAATGGAAGATGCAGTGAAATCCATTGAGATCATGCAGGAAGTTGCAGATATTGTACAGTGTTCTGTTGGTATGATCCATGATCCTTTTACAGAGGGAAATACTTTCCCGATGCAGTACATGGAGAGAGGATGCAACGTTCCGTATGCAGAAGAAATTCGAAAACATGTACATATTCCGATTGAAGCTATTGGAGGAATCAACGAGCCGGAGATGGCAGAAGCAATCGTTGCATCCGGAAAAGCAGATCTGGTTGGCATGGCTCGTTCCATCATTGCGGATCCAGACTGGGGAAATAAGGCAAAAGAAGGCAGATCGGAGGATATCCGCCCATGTATCCGCTGCCTGAGATGTCTGAATTACAGCAGAAGACCTCAGACAGGAACCAGTGTATGTACCGTAAATCCGAGAAGAATCATTCATACACCACTTCCGGCAGTCAGTGAAGGAAAACCAAGGAAAAAAGTTGTTGTAGTCGGTGGTGGCCCAGCTGGTATGCAGGCAGCACAGGAAATCGGAAAACTCGGTCATCAGGTCGTATTGTTCGAAAAGGCTGACCGCCTTGGCGGAAGACTGGAATTTGCAGATTATATTCCGTTCAAAAAAGATATTCAGCGTTATAATCACTATCTGCAGGCGCAGGTGGCAAAGCTTGAAAATGTAAAAGTATGTCTGAATACTGAGGCATCCAGAGAAATGGTAGCAGCTGAAGATCCGGATGCAGTAATCGTTGCAATCGGTGCCGAGAATTTCCGTCCAGGCATTCCGGGAGCAAAAGGTGCCAATGTTATCCATTCCAGTGACCTGTTTACAAATGTAGACAAACTTGGAAAGAAACTGGTTGTAGTCGGAGGCGGCCAGGTAGGCTGTGAGGAAACTGTCTGGTTACAGTATCTTGGAAAAGAAGTCGAAGTACTGGAAATGGACGATCAGCTTATGAAAGCAAACTGGAGAGATACACCGGAAGAACATTTCTGGACAGAGTTTTATATGCAGCATGAATACGATGAAGGTAAGACCGATGTAGAATTTGCAAAGAAAATTGACAGAGTAAAGATTCATCTGAAGACAAGATGTGTAGAAATTACAGAAGACGGTGTCTGGGCAGAGAATGAAGAACAGGGTAAATTCTTTATCAGCAGTGATCAGGTAATTCTTGCAACAGGACTTCGCAAAGATGAAGAACTGAAAAAACAGTTTGAAGGTCTGGCTCAGGATGTGATCTTTATTGGTGACTGTGATAAAGTAAGTGATCTTCTGAATACTTCATCCAGCGGATATTATGCATCTTTAAGAATCTGATATAAATACGGGAGGAAAACACATATGAAAAAACGAGTATTATGCAGCCTGCTGGCAGGCGCTATGGGAATCATGCTGGCAGCACCGGTTACCGCACAGGCAGCAACGGAACTCAGACTGTCAACTACAGTACCGGAAGGAACGGATACTTATAATGAATGCGTAGCAGCCAAAGAATATATTGAGGAAAAAACCAATGGAGAAATCGAGATCACGATTTATCCTTCTAATCAGCTTGGTGACTGGACACAGGTATTTGATGAACTGATGATGGGTTCCATTGATATCGCGTTCAGCAATGCAGCAGAGACTTACAATCCGATTCTTGGAATCAATTCACTGCCATATGTTTTCTACAATTATGATGAATGCAGAAAAGTATTTTCACAGGATTCCTACCTGAACGGAGAGGTTAATGATGCACTGGATCAGCTTGGAATCAAATTCTTTGGATTCCTTGTAAGTGGTATGGATGGTGTCGGCACAAAGAATGAAATCAAAAATCCGGAAGAAATCGGTGCAGATAAAGACTGTCTGATCCGTGTACCATCGCTGGATGGTGTTAAGAAAGGTGCAGAATATCTCGGATTCCGTACATCTTCTATTCCGTATACAGATACTTATTCCTCTATCCAGACAGGCGTAGTAGACGGATGGATCGGAGCTCCGCCTTATCAGCATTATCTTGGATTCCGTGATGTGGAAAATTACTATTACTGCTATAACATGCTCGGAGAAGTTATGAATGTTATGATGAGCTCCAATACATGGAATCAGCTTACAGAAGAACAGCAGCAGATTGTAACAGAAGCATTTACACAGGCTTCCGCTTCCAGTATTGATGATGCAGAAAAGGCTGATGAGGAATATCTGAAAAAACTTGAAGATGAGGGCATGCAGGTAGTTCGTTTCAGTGATGAGCAGCTCAAGAGCTTTGCCGAGGATGTAAGAGCAAATGTATGGCCGGAGTTCGAAAGTGTATATGGTGCAGACTTTATGCAGAAATTGCAGGATGCACTGAAATAAGCAGCTGATCGAGGAGGGTAGTATTATGGAACTACTGAAAAAAATAGATCAGGTATTGATGAAGTTTTTTAATGCAACGATGATCAGTGCCAATTTTATATTGGGAACCTTGATTCTGATCGGTGCATTTATGCGTTACATTTTGAAAAAAGACTTTTATGGCCTGGAAGAAATAGTGCTTATGATTGCCTTCTGGATGTATTTCATCGGAAGTGCAGTTGCAACGAGAGAAGATACTCAGGTTTCGGCAGATCTGCTTTCGTCCGCAATGAAATCAGAAAAGGCACAGGCAATCCTCTCAGTTGTGAGGACAGTTATTACATTAATTTTATACGTGATTCTTATGAAATGGTCATTTGACTATCTGAAATGGAGTATTTCCATGAGACCGACGACCGCAGTTTATAAAATGCCTATGGCGATTGCACATGCATCGTTGTTTCTGAGCTTCCTTTTATCCGCAGTGTATGAGCTCACGCATGTAATTCATGCTGTTGTTGGTGTGGGAAAAGCATTTGAAAAGAAAGCAGGAGGTGAAAAGTCATGAATGTAGCAATTGCAATTGTAATCTTGATTGTTACAATGGTGATCGGTGTTCCGGTTGCACTGGCATTTGTGGCTTCCTGCGCATATCTTCTTGTTGCGACAGGAACAGATGCACAATTCCTTCTGCCTTATGGATTCAGCCGTGTAAACTCAATCGTACTTCTGACAATTCCGATGTTTATTCTGGCGGGCTCTCTGATGGAGCATGGAGGAATCGGTAAGCAGCTGGTTTCGGCAGTTCAGAAACTGGTAGGTACGATAAAAGGCGGCCTCGCAATCGTAACGATTATCAGTTGTGCGATTTTCGGAGCTATTTCAGGAAGCTCCGCAGCAACTCTGACATGTATCGGTTCCATTATGGCTCCACAGCTGAAAAAGAATGGTTATCCGGAAGCGGTGGTAGGTGCGCTGATCGCAAGTTCGAGTGTACTTGGCGTATTAATTCCTCCGTCAACGATTATGATTCTTTATTCCTGGACGAGTAATACATCCGTACTTGCATGCTTTCTGGCAACTGCGATCCCGGGAGTCGTACTTGCGGTACTGTTGAGTGTGGTAACATATTGGATGATCCGCAAAAATCCGGATGTAGTTGTATATACAAGACAGCAGCTGAAAGAAAAGAACCGACTGGAAAAAGAAGAACGTAAGAAAAATCATGAACATGGTGCATTTGCGGCAATTCTGATGCCGGTGATCATTCTTGGCTCCATTTATGGTGGAATTCTGACTCCAACCGAAGCAGCAGCAATTTCTGTTGCGTATGCGTTGCCGGTAGGATTGTTTGTTTATAAGAAACTTGATAAGCAGACCATGAAAAATGCCTATACACAGGCTGCAGTTACAACAGGTGTTATCATGCTGATGATGATCACGGTACAGATGCTGAGCCGACTGTATATTCAGGAGAAACTGCCACAGATGATCCTGTCTGGTCTTACAAGCATTTCTGCAAATAAAAATGTTATCCTGCTGATGGTAAATATATTTATGATCATATTGGGAATGCTGATGGATGATGCAAGTGGCGTACTTCTTGCCACACCGATCCTGGTTCCGGTCGTAACAGCTCTTGGTGTAAGTCCGATTCATTTTGCAGCGATTCTTGCGGTAAACCTTGGTATGGGTAATATTACACCACCTACTGCACCACTGCTTTATCTGGCAGGACGTATGACCAATACAGAGACAAGGGTAATGCTGAAGCCGACAATGGTTTACATTTTGTTTGCATGGCTTCCGACACTTTTGCTGGTTACATACATTCCACAGATTTCCCTGTTTTTACCGACATTAATGGGATATTGATATATAATATATACAGTTAAGAGATGTGCGAAGAACGAGGAGGAAAAAGAAAATGAAACTCAGGAAGATCATGGCATTTGGGCTGAGTACAGCAATGCTTCTTTCCATGTCTGTAAATGTGTTTGCAGATGATAAAGTAGAAACAGTAACAGATGGAAAGCTTACAGTAGCAACAAGTCCGGATTTTGCACCATATGAATTTTATTCGATCGACGAGGATGGAACTCCTGCACTGGCCGGTCTGGATATAGATGTTGCACAGTATATTGCTGATAAAATGGGGCTGGAGCTGGAAATCATTCCTGTTGATTTTGACGGTGTGTTAAGTGAACTTGCAGAGAAAAACGTTGATCTTGGTATATCCGGACTTTCTCCGGATCCGGCCAGAGAGGATGTTATGGATTTTTCAGACCTGTATTATAAAGGAAAACAGGTTTTTGTATCTGTAAAAGATAAAGCAGATCAGTTTAAATCTCTTGAAGATGCCAATAACAAGGATTATACTATTGGAGTACAGACTGGTTCTATTGATGTTGATATTGCGAATGAAAATACACCGGATGCAGATATTATTTCGCTTCCGAAAGCTACGGATCTTGTCACAGAACTTCTTACAGGCAAGATGGACGGAGCCTTTATGGAAGAGGATGTAGCGAAGAATTATCAGAAAAATTATCCGGATCTTGAAATCCTGTTTGAGGCACCATATGATGGAGAAGGCTGTGCTGTTGGGGTATCCAAAGGAAATGAAGCCCTTCTCAAAGCTGTAAATGAAGCAATCGCGGATGCACAGAAAGATGGTTCTATAGAAAAATTTGTTGCAGATGCAAATGAAACGGCATCGAAACAGGTTTATGAGGGAATGCTGGACGATAATGGAGCTGTTCCAGAGACCACAGATTAAAACATAACAGGGGCATATCATTACCAGATGAAGACGATGGAGGTTTCGATCATGCAAAAGCGTATTCTGATCATAAACACGGGAGGAACACTTTCTTCTGTAAAAAGTTCCAGAGGACTCATACCAGGAATGAGCAGTGAAGATATGCTAGACGAATTACGCATAGTTTCAAAGAATCTGGAACTGGAGACAGAGGACTTCTGTTCACTTGACAGTGCCAATATCGGACCGGAAGAATGGATGAATCTGGCAAAAATGATTGCCCTGAGAAGTTATGACTATCATGGAATCGTAGTGATCCACGGAACCGATACGCTGGCATACACTTCAGCGATGCTGTCTTTTATGCTTCAGAATATACCAATTCCGGTTGTCGTGACCGGGAGCCAGCTTTCCATAGCAAATCCGGTAGCAGATGCACTTGAAAACTGCCGTTGTGGTATACATATGGCCGCCAGTGGATATCCGGGAATCTTTGTGGCATTTAATCGTAAAGTTATGCTGGGATGCAGGGCATCGAAAGTAAGAACTATGAGTTTTGATGCATTTGAAAGCATAAATTATCCATATGTAGGCGAGATCAGTTCGCTGGGACTTCGCGTGTTTGAAAAAAATCTTGTTGAGAAAAAGGGAATTTTTAAGCCACAGACTACATACTCAGATAAAGTGGCACTTTTGAAATTGTATCCGGGAATCAGTCCGGAGCTGTTGGATATGTATTATGAAAAAGGTTACCGCGCAGTCTATATTGAAGGTTTTGGATTAGGAGGAATGCCATTCCTTAAGAATGATTTTATCGGAAAAGTCGGTGAAGTGATAGAGAAAGGAATGCTGGTACTTGCCGGAAGCCAGTGCAGATATGAAGGCAGTAATCTGTCTGTATATGAAACAGGTCGGCGTGCATTGGAAAAAGGTGTAATTCAGGCATATGATATGACGACAGAGGCGGCCATGACGAAACTTATGTGGGTTCTTGGTCAGACAGGTGATCCCCGGGAAATGAAGGAATATTTTTCCATGAGTATTGCAGGAGAAGTCAGCATTGAGCGGTAAAGATGAAATATATTAAAATTTTATAGAGTAAAGCAAGAATAATGTCAGACTTAAAATCTGGCATTATTTTTTGCGCTACAGAAAATTATCCCGTAATATTCCAATAACGAAAAAAATTTTGGTGAAATTGTCTTTTAATTAACGGAGTGAAGAATAAAATTAAATAAGATGATAAAAAGGAAAATGAAAAAAATATAGTTTAAAATATATAAAAAACTGAAAATAATATAAAAAATATTGTACATATTACGAGATTGACAAATGATTAACAAACACGTATAATAAGCACATATCAATCATTGATAAATAATTAACGTTAATCAATTAACAGAATTGTTTATCGGACTAAATCAAAAGGATCATATCATAAGAGGAAAAACAGGAGGATTCAGAAATGGCAAAGAAAGAAACCCACATCCCGACAATCATTGATACTCCGGAAGCACTGGAAGCAAAGATCGCTGCGATGAAAGAAGCACAGAAACTTTTCGCCACTTACACACAGGAGCAGGTTGACAAGATCTTCAAAGCCGCTGCAACTGCCGCTGACAAAGCACGTATTCCGCTTGCAAAAGCAGCTGTGGAAGAAACAGGAATGGGTATTGTTGAAGACAAAGTCATCAAAAACCATTATGCATCCGAATACATCTACAATGCATACAAAAACACAAAGACCTGTGGTGTGATCGAAGAAGATCCGGTTTACGGAATTAAGAAAATTGCAGAACCGATCGGACTGATCGCAGCAGTTATCCCGACTACAAACCCGACTTCTACAGCAATCTTCAAAACTCTGATCGCGCTGAAGACAAGAAATGCAATCATCATCAGTCCACATCCGCGTGCAAAAGGAAGCACCATCGAAGCTGCAAAAGTTGTTCTGGAAGCAGCAGTCAAAGCGGGTGCACCGGAAGGCATCATCGGATGGATCGACGTACCGAGCCTGGAACTTACCAACATGGTAATGAAAGAAGCGGACATCATCCTTGCAACAGGCGGTCCTGGAATGGTTAAGGCTGCATATTCCTCCGGAAAACCGGCACTTGGTGTTGGAGCCGGAAACACACCGGTCATCATTGATGATACAGCAGACATCCGTCTTGCAGTAAACTCCATCATCCACTCCAAAACTTTTGACAATGGTATGATCTGTGCATCCGAACAGTCTGTAACAGTTCTGGAAGGTGTATATAAAGCAGTAAAAGAAGAGTTCCGGTACAGAGGATGCTACTTCCTTAAGAAAGACGAAATCGAAAAAGTAAGAAAAACAATCCTGATCAACGGCGCGCTGAATGCAAAAATCGTTGGACAGAAAGCGGCTACGATCGCTGAGATGGCAGGTGTAAAAGTTCCTGCAGAAACCAAGATCCTGATCGGTGAAGTGGAATCTGTAGACATCAGTGAAGAATTTGCACATGAAAAACTTTCCCCGGTACTTGCCATGTACAAGGCAAAAACATTTGACGAAGCAATTGCAAAAGCAGAACAGCTTGTAGCAGACGGCGGATATGGACATACATCTTCCCTTTACATCAATGTAAATGAGAAAGAAAAAATGGCAAAACATGCAGCAGCTATGAAGACCTGCCGTATCCTGATCAACACTCCTTCTTCTCAGGGTGGCATCGGAGACCTTTACAACTTCAAACTTGTTCCGTCCCTGACACTTGGCTGTGGCTCCTGGGGAGGAAACTCCGTATCCGAAAACGTTGGTGTAAAACACCTGATCAATATCAAAACTGTTGCTGAGAGGAGAGAGAACATGCTCTGGATGAGAACCCCGGAAAAAGTTTACTTCAAAAAAGGCTGCCTGCCGGTTGCTCTGGATGAGCTTAAGAACGTAATGGGCAAGAAACGCTGCTTTATCGTTACAGACTCTTTCCTTTACAAGAACGGATACACAAAGAAAATCGAAGACAAACTTGATGAAATGGGTATCGTGCATACATGCTTCTCTGATGTAGAACCAGACCCGTCCCTCGCATCTGCAAGAGCCGGTGCAACAGCAATGCGCGCATTCGAGCCGGACTGCATCATCGCTATGGGTGGTGGATCCGCAATGGATGCCGGCAAGATTATGTGGGTTCTCTATGAAAATCCGGATGCAGATTTCGATGATATGGCAATGGATTTCATGGATATCCGTAAGAGAATTTATACATTCCCGAAAATGGGTAAAAAAGCATACTTCATTGCCGTACCGACATCTTCCGGTACTGGTTCCGAGGTAACACCTTTTGCTATCATCACAGACAAAGAAACAGGAATCAAATGGCCGCTGGCTGATTACGAGCTGATGCCTGATATGGCAATCGTTGATACAGATAACATGATGAGTGCACCGAAAGGACTGACAAGCGCTTCCGGTATCGACGTTATGACGCATGCAATCGAGGCATATGTTTCCATGATGGCATCTGACTACACAGACGGACTTGCACTTCGTGCCATCAAACTTGTATTTGATTATCTGCCGAGAGCATACAGAGACGGTAATGATGTAGAGGCAAGAGACCATATGGCAAACGCTTCCTGTATGGCAGGTATGGCATTTGCAAATGCATTCCTCGGAGTAAACCACTCCCTGGCTCACAAACTGGGTGCTTTCCATCACATTCCTCACGGAATCGCAAATGCTCTGGTACTTACAGATGTTATGCGTTACAATGCAGCAGAAGTTCCGACCAAGATGGGTACTTTCCCGCAGTATCAGTATCCGAAGACACTGGCTCGTTACGCAGAGATCGGCCGCTTCGTAGGACTGACAGGAAAAGACGATAATGAAGTATTTGAAAAGCTTCTGGAGAAACTGGAAGAACTCAAAAAGATCATTGAGATCAAACCTACAATCAAAGACTACAATGTAGATGAAAAATACTTCCTTGAAACTCTGGATGAGATGAGCGAACAGGCATTCAATGACCAGTGCACCGGCGCAAACCCGAGATACCCACTGATCGCAGAGCTGAAAGAAATCTATCTGAAAGCATACTACGGTAAATAAGCAGGATAAGCCTTCCTTTTTCCATAAAAATATTATAAGCAGCGACAGCCCCGGCGTTACAGGAACGTAATGCCGGGGCTGTTGCTTTGATAACAGTAGAAATATTGTAACAAAATTAAGAATCTATGTATTGCAAGTGACAGGATATGGATGTTACAATAAACACCAATGACAGTGTTAACATAAACAGAGAACTTATATACTGACTTTTTTGGTTATATATAAGAAAAAGAAGCAACAGCTTCAGGAGGCATGATTATTGAAACATAATGAAAACACAAAATACGTGAAACTTGGTATTACAGGTGCTGCCGTTCTGGCATTTGGATTTGCAACAGCATATATCCTGAATCAAAGTGCAAATATTGCGGCGGGTATCCGGGTAGTATTCAACATTTTGAAACCGTTCCTGTACGGTGCACTGATTGCTTATATCCTTGCACCGATGTGCAACCGGATGGATGAACGCTTTCTGAAATGGTTTCCGAATGCGACGGAGAAGCAGAAAAAGGGAATGAAATTTCTGTCTATTGCGATTGCGGTTATTTTTGCTGTGACGGTTGTGGTATTGTTAATCATTTTGATCCTTCCGCAGGTATGGGACAGTACAGTGAGACTTATCCGTATTCTGCCGGCACGACTTTCCTATGCGAACCGTATGATCGATCAACTGCTGAAAGATCAGCCGGAACTGCAGAATTATTTTAATCATTTTTCATCTCAGATGGAAAGCGGACTGAATGATATCCTGAGTGCCAATTCCAGTATGATGCAGACGATTCAGGGAATTGTCAACAATATTACTGTACAGCTGATCGAGGTTCTGAGCGTATTCAAGAATATGTTCCTTGGCTTTCTGATCGCAGTATATCTTCTTGCAAGCCGCAAGCTTTTTGGCGCACAGGCGAAGCTTCTGCTTTATGGTATTTTCCCGAATAAATGGGCAAAGACCATCGAAGAAGAGGTTCGTTATACAGACAAGATGTTCAATGGATTCTTCGTCGGCAAGATCATTGATTCCGCAATCATCGGTCTGATCTGCTTTGCGGGAACGACTCTGCTGGGATTTGACTCCGCTGCATTTATCAGCGTTGTGATCGGAGTGACGAACATCATTCCGTTTTTCGGACCGTTTATCGGTGCAATCCCATGTGCATTATTACTGCTTCTGGGAACTCATCCGTGGGATGCGCTGTATTTCCTGATCTTTATTGTGATTCTGCAGCAGGTTGACGGAAATATCATCGGACCGAAGATCCTCGGAAATACGACGGGTGTATCCAGTTTCTGGGTACTGTTTTCCATCCTTTTGTTCGGAGGTCTCTGGGGAATTGTCGGTATGGTGATCGCGGTTCCGCTCTTTGGTGTCATTTATGATATTGTACGTAAGCTTACTGCACGTGGACTGAAACGAAATCAGCGGGAAGACATACTTCAGGAATACAATGAAGAATTTCACGAGAAAAAAGAAGAGACGAAGAAGAAATCGAAGCCTTCTGTCAGTGATAAAGTCAATGAACGGATTAATGAGTACATTAATAAAAATGTAAATAATAAATAAAAGATACAAGAGAAAACCCCATGGGCAGATCGCTCATGGGGTTTTGTATGCTCTAAAATACTGCTTTTGATTTGGCTCAGAGAAATTACTGTTTACGGAAAGCAGCACGTTTTCTTTCTCTTGGATCAAGGATTCTCTTACGGATACGGAGACTCTTAGGTGTTACCTCAAGAAGTTCATCCTGATCGATAAATTCGATTGCCTGTTCCAGACTTAATACCTTAGGCGGTGTAAGCTTCAGTGCCTCATCAGCAGAAGAGGAACGGGTGTTGGTCAGATGTTTTGTCTTGCAGACATTCAGTTCGATGTCCTCAGCTTTGCCATTCTGTCCGATAACCATACCGCTGTATACTTTTTCTCCGGGACCTACAAAGAGTGTTCCACGATCCTGGGCAGAGAACAGACCATAAGCAACTGCTTCACCGGCTTCGAATGCGATCAGAGATCCCTGTTTACGATACTGGAAATCTCCCTTGTACGGCGCATATCCGTCAAATGTGGTATTCAGGATACCGGTACCCTTGGTGGAGGTAAGGAACTCACCACGGAAACCGATCAGACCACGGGACGGGATGTGGAACTCAAGACGTACGGAACCATCGCTGGCAGTACTCATTCCCTGAAGTTCACCTTTACGTTCGCTTAATTTCTGGATAACAGTACCGGAGAATTCTTCCGGAACATCGACATAAGCGATTTCCATTGGCTCGAGTTTCTTGCCGCGTTCGTCTGTGTGATACAGAACTTCCGGTTTACTTACTGCGAATTCATATCCTTCACGGCGCATGTTCTCAATCAGGACGGAAAGATGAAGCTCTCCACGACCGGAAACTTTGAAGCACTCAGTAGTCTCTGTGTCTTCTACACGAAGGCTGACGTCTGTGTTTAACTCACGGTACAGACGGTCACGAAGATGACGGGAAGTGATGTATTTACCTTCCTGTCCTGCAAGCGGGCTGTCATTTACAAGGAAGTTCATGGAGATTGTCGGCTCGGAAATCTTCTGGAACGGGATTGCTTCCGGATTGTCACCGCCGCAGAGTGTATCACCGATATGGATATCTTCGATACCGGATACAGCTACGATGGAACCGATGGATGCTTCTTTTACTTCGACTTTGTTCAGTCCGTCAAATTCATAAAGTTTGCTGATCTTGACTTTTTTGCGTTTGTCAAGGTCATGATGGTTCAGAAGAGTAAGCTCCTGATTGACAGCAATCTTACCGTTTTCTACTTTACCGACACCGATACGTCCGACATACTCGTTGTAGTCGATGGTGCTGATCAGAAGCTGAGTGTCAGCGTCCGGATCACCTTCCGGTGCAGGAATATATTTCAGAATGGTCTCAAACAGCGGAGCCATGTTTTCCGGTGTATCTGCAAGGTCAAGAACTGCATGGCCTGCTTTTGCAGATGCATACAGGAACGGGCAGTCAAGCTGCTCATCAGATGCTTCCAGATCCATGAGAAGTTCCAGAACTTCATCGATTACCTCTTCCGGACGTGCTTCCGGACGGTCAATCTTGTTGATGCAGACGATGACGTGAAGGTCAAGCTCCAACGCTTTACGGAGAACGAATTTGGTCTGCGGCATAGCTCCCTCAAATGCGTCTACGAGAAGAATAACGCCATCAACCATTTTCAGAACACGTTCTACCTCACCACCGAAATCAGCATGTCCCGGTGTGTCGATGATATTGATCTTGACTCCTTTGTAATGGACAGCGGTATTTTTGGATAAAATAGTGATTCCACGCTCACGCTCAATGTCATTGGAGTCCATGACACGTTCCTGAACTTCCTGGTTTTCACGGAATACACCGCTCTGTTTCAGTAACTGGTCTACCAGAGTAGTTTTACCATGATCGACATGTGCAATGATGGCAACGTTGCGTACGTCTTCGCGTTTGGTATTCATAAAATCGAAATCCTTTCTTTAATTACTTCTATATTAATGTGTTTTTTGCATAGTACGATATTTCAGTTTACCACATTTTTCGCAGATTACAAGGAAATCCTGAAAAATTTTTTTATTTTAAAGTTTTGGTTCTAAACCTTCATGGGTGTTCATAGTCTAGTATAGACAAAATACCCAAAGAGGAAGGAGAACAATATTATGGCAGACAAAATCATCGAAAACAATCAGGTATCAATCATGGGGAAAATTGATACAGGCTTTACATTCAGTCATCAGGTCTTTGGCGAGGGCTTTTATACAATGGAAATCCTTGTGCGCAGACTGAGTGATTCCGAGGACCGGATTCCGGTTATGGTTTCCGAGCGGCTTTTGGATGTAACGCAGGATTACACCGGTGAGTATATTGAGATTCAGGGACAGTTCCGTTCGTACAACCGTCATGAAGAGAAACATAACCGGCTTGTCCTCTCTGTGTTTGCAAGGGAACTGAAATTTGTGGAAGAGGACGAGGAAACGATTCCGCTGAACCAGATCTTTCTGGATGGCTATATCTGTAAACCGCCTGTATACAGAAGGACACCTCTTGGCAGGGAAATTGCGGATATGCTTCTTGCAGTCAACCGTCCGTATGGCAAGTCAGATTACATACCATGTATCTGCTGGGGCAGGAATGCGCGATATGCTTCGGCTTTCACAGTAGGAGGACATGTACTTTTGTGGGGAAGGATCCAGAGTCGTGAGTACATGAAGCGGATTGGAGAAAATCAGACAGAGCGGCGGATTGCCTATGAAGTATCTGTAAGTAAACTGGAGTATATTGATTAGGAAGAGATGAGAATGGACGGAGAAGTTCAGGTATTGCTTTTTTGGCTGAACTGCGGTAAGATAAAACCAATAATGCGAATTATATGAGTGCCGCCCTTATGGGCGGTGTTTATCAACATTAAGAGGAAGTATTATGGAAAAAGAATTAACAGAAGTGTACTGCGGAAACGGTAAGGGCAAGACTGCACTGGCAATCGGTCAGAGCCTCCGTGTGGCAACGCAGGGCAAAAGCGTGATCGTGATTCAGTTTCTGAAAGGAAGAGAGACACATTCACTTGATTTTCTGCAGGATGTGGACAATCTGGACTTCAAGATTTTTCGCTTTGAGAAGAGAGACTGCTGTTATGAAGACCTGACAGAGGAAGAAAAGGCTGAAGAAAAGTCAAACATTTTAAATGGTCTTAATTTTGCACGTAAGGTAATCGCGACACAGGAATGTGATTTTCTGTTACTGGATGAGATTCTTGGACTTCTGGACTGTGGGATTGCGACAGTGGAGGGGATCATTGATATGCTGAAGCAGAAAGATGAATCCATGCACATCGTAATGACGGGCTGGAACTTTCCGGAGGAATTAAGACCTTACGTAGATGTGATCACTACATTAAATACGGAAGAAACTCATCCGCTTGACGGCGAATGAATACAATAAATTACAGAAGAATGAAGGAGGAGTTCTAATGGCAATTTTTAAAGGTGCAGGTGTTGCAATCGTTACACCTATGTATGATGACGGAAAGGTGAACTACGATAAACTTGAAGAACTGCTTGAGTACCAGATTGCAAACAGCACAGACGCAATCATTATCTGCGGTACCACAGGCGAATCTTCAACGATGACTCATGGGGAGCATTTAAAGACGATCAAATTCGCAATCGATAAGGTAAACAAACGTGTGCCGGTCATTGCAGGAACAGGTTCCAACTGTACAGAGACTGCAATCATGATGTCAAAAGAAGCTGCGTCTTATGGTGCAGATGCACTGCTTGTTGTAACTCCTTATTATAATAAAGCTACACAGAAAGGTCTGATCGCTCACTACACTGCAATTGCAAATGCAGTTCCGGAGACACCGATCATCATGTATAACGTACCAAGCCGTACAGGATGCAATATCCAGCCGGCAACAGTAGCTTCACTTGTTAAGAATGTCAAGAATATCGTTGGTCTGAAGGCTGCAAGCGGAGATCTTTCTCAGATTGCCAAGACCGTATCTCTTGCAGGTGCAGATCTTGAACTGTATTCCGGAAACGATGATCAGGTACTGCCGATTCTTTCACTTGGCGGACTTGGTGTTATTTCTGTGCTTTCCAACGTTGCTCCGAAGGAAACACATGATATGGTCATGAAATTCATGGAAGGTGATGTTGCAGGTGCAGCTAAGATCCAGATTGATGCAATTCCGCTGATCAACGCACTGTTCTGCGAAGTAAACCCGATTCCGGTCAAGACTGCACTCAACCTTATGGGAATGAATGTAGGACCTCTTCGTATGCCACTCTGCGAGATGGAAGAAAGCAACAAAGAAACCCTGATCAAAGCAATGAAGGATTTCGGTATCAAACTGGCATAAAGACGTACGCAGGAGGACAATAAATTATGGTAAAAATCATCATGCACGGATGCTGTGGTCATATGGGACAGGTGATCTCAGACCTCGTAGAAAAAGACGCAAATGCTGAGATTGTGGCAGGAATCGATGTCACAGACAAGGGTAACACAAGCTATCCTGTATTTACAGATATTCACGAATGCAAGACAGAAGCGGATGTTCTGATTGACTTTTCCTCTGCAAAAGCAGCGGATGCACTTCTTGATTACTGTGTAGAGCGCAATCTTCCGGTAGTACTTTGTACGACAGGTCTGTCCGAAGAACAGCTTGCAAAAGTTGAAGATACTGCAAAGAAGATTCCGGTTCTTAAATCAGCAAACATGTCTCTTGGTATCAATACTCTGATGAAGTTGATCCAGGATGCTGCGAAAGTTCTTGCAACTGCAGGATTTGACATGGAGATCGTTGAGAAGCATCATCGTCTGAAACTGGATGCACCGAGCGGAACAGCTCTGGCACTGGCAGACAGTCTGAATGAGGCGATGGATAATCAGTATCATTATGTATATGACAGAAGCCAGAGACGCCAGCAGCGAGACGACAAAGAAATCGGTATTTCTGCAGTACGCGGTGGTACGATCGTCGGAGAACATGAAGTGATCTTTGCCGGTACGGATGAAGTGATCGAGTTCAAGCATACCGCATACTCAAAAGCTATCTTCGGCAAGGGTGCAATCGAAGCGGCGAAATACCTTGCCGGCAAACCGGCAGGACGCTATGATATGGCAGATGTGATCGAAGGCTGATATATTTTCATACAATTTCATACAAATAAATCCCCCGGATCTATATTTTATCAGGCATAGATTCGGGGGACTTTTTATATGCCGGAGTATGCAGGAGAAGCTGCCGGTGGCAGGTTCTCTGTATCAGCCTTTTTTGTATGCATAAGTGAGCAGGATTTTGGAATCTCGCCAGCGTGCGGCAGAAGTAGGTCCGCCCAATGTGACAGAGATGTAGGTGTTTCCTTTACGGGAACGACATAAACCAACGAAACAATATCCGGCTTTGTCAGTTACACCGGTTTTTAAACCAATGACACCGGCCTGCTTTCCGAGAAGAGCATTCGTCGTTGCGACAGTGAAGTTACGCTTTGTATTGAGACTTTTGAAGGAATAACGCTTAGTGTTGATAAGTTTTCGGAATGTCGGATTTTTGATCGCATAGCGTGCGATGATTGCAAGATCCGATGCGGTTGTATAGTGATTCAGTCCGGCATCCAGACCGTTCGGTGTGACGAAGTGTGTATTCGTACAGCCGAGTTCACGGGCCTTTTCATTCATAAGTTCGGCAAAAGCGGAGGTGGAACCACTGATGTGTTCGGCAATCGCAATCGCGGTATCATTGTGCGAAGGAACCATCAATGAATAAAGAAGGTCACGCATATAGAAAGTTTCGCCTGCTTTTGCATATAACTTGGATGGTTCAACAGCAGCCGCTTTTTTGGAAAAGGTTACCTTATCATTCAGGCTGCTGTTCTCGAGAGCAAGGATGCAGGTCATGATCTTGGTGGTACTCGCATTTGCATGACGCAGATTTTCATTCTTGCTATAGAGCACTTTGCCTGTGTCGGCATTGATGAGAAGTGCACAGTTTGATGAGAGGTTATATTTCAGTCCGGAGTGATCGAGAGCACCGTTCTTTCCGAAATAGTAGTTGGTTTTATTGATACGTTTGCGACCTGTATAAGCCTTTCCGGTGGAATCAAAATAATAAGTCTTTCCGGATTTTGTAGTGTACCATCCGGTGACGATGGAACCATCTTTTGAGGCATAGTAGTATTTTCCCTTATAAGAGAAGAGACGGTTGCGGTAAAGATAGCCCTGTGCATTTGTACCGAAGTAGTATTTCTTACCGTTTACTTTGTGGAATCCGTGCCAGCGCTTTCCGGATTTATTGAAATAGCAGAGCCTTTTGTTAATGCGCAAATACTGATTTCTGGCATAGGTTTTGTCTGTGTAGCGATAATAGTAGTAGCGTCCGCGCTGTACAACCTGTCCGGACTCTGCGTTTTGCAGTTTGGGAAGAGAAAAAGCAGAGACGGTGGTCGAACCTGCACCGAGTCCGATCAACAAAACAGCCAGAATCAGAAGCAAAAAGTTTCTTTTCTTTTTCATTTGTCATACTCCTTTGTGTAATGTATAAATCTTTATCAAGTTTATCATGAAACACCAGTTTTTTCCAGAGTAGGATTTTGCCATTTTGTACATATTATCAGTACAAGCAAAAAACACGGTAAAGGAGAAGACGGAAATGAAAAAAATAAAGCAGATTCTGACAGGAGTATTACTTATTATGGCACTCAGTGTGTTTACAGCCTGCGGAAATAATGGTACGGCACCAGATGAGGTCGATACCACAAACGAGAATACCGACAACACGGAGAGTACTGCAGATGATGAGAAGCAGAACGCAGACAAAGATGATAAAAATAATAACAATGCAAAAGATAACGCAGACAACAATGCGACGGACAATGAGAACATGACAGATGATGCGGCAATCGACAATGGAGATACCGTCTCCGAAGGTACGGAAGGTGCCGGAAATGCAGATAATGGAACTGTGGACGGAACAACTGCAGAGGAAGGGACAGTTGCCCGGGATCTGGGTGACGGAGTCCGCGCGGTTGGAGATGGCGTCGGAGATGCAGTGGAAGATGTCGGCAATGCAGTGGGTGATGTGGTAGATGGAAGAGAGTGATTGGACTTGCATGAAACTGGATTTCATATTATCATAGCATCAGAGAAATGAAATACGCAGATAAACGGGATGCCCGGGTTCCGAAGCGAATCCGGGGCCTGCTTCTGTCGGACAGGGAGTATAGGAATTATGAAATTTCGTCCATGCATTGATATACATAACGGCAAGGTCAAACAGATCGTCGGCGGAAGTCTCAAAGATGCCGGAGATCAGGCAAAAGAAAATTTTGTTGCCGAGCAGGATGCGGCTTTTTATGCCAAATTATATAAGAAAGCCGGTTTGAAAGGCGGCCATGTGATTTTATTGAACAGTGTCGGCTCTGAATATTATGAAGCTACAAGAGCACAGGCAATGAAAGCTCTTAAAGCTTATCCGAAGGGACTGCAGATTGGCGGCGGTGTGTGTCCAGACAATGCAGCAGACTATCTTGAAGCGGGGGCAAGCCATGTGATCGTGACTTCTTATGTATTTAAGGATGGAAGACTTTCCTGGGAAAACTTACAGAAAATGGAGGATGCAGTCGGAACAGAGCATCTTGTACTTGACTTGAGCTGCCGCAAAAAAGACGGTCGGTATTTTATCGTAACGGATCGCTGGCAGAAATTTACCGACGTGCCTGTAACGCTTAAAACAATGAAAGAACTGGGAAGCCACTGTGCGGAATTTCTTGTTCATGCAGTGGATGTTGAGGGCAAAGCAAACGGAATTGAGACAGAGCTTGCCGGACTGCTTTCCGAATATACAGATCGCCCGGTGACTTATGCAGGCGGCGTGGGAAGCATGGAAGATCTTGAACTTCTCAGAAAATATGGCAAAGGCCGGCTGGATGTGACGGTCGGAAGCGCGCTGGATCTTTTCGGAGGGACAATTCCCTTTGAAACATTAATAAATTTATAAAAATCAGGAGGTATTTATCATGAGTGACGTACTGGAAACAATCAAAAGCAGAAGAAGTATCCGCAAATACAAGAGCGATATGGTTCCGCAGGACAAACTGGAAAAAATTATCGAAGCAGGAACTTATGCGGCAACCGGAATGGGAAAACAGTCCCCGATCATTGTTGCGGTGACGAATAAGGAGCTCCGCGACAGACTTTCTGCGATGAATGCAAAGATCATGGGTGTAAACAGTGATCCTTTTTATGGAGCTCCGGTCGTACTGATCGTGCTTGCAGACAAGAGCAGACCTACATATCTTTATGACGGAAGTCTTGTTATGGGGAATCTGATGCTGGAGGCGGAAGCACAGGGAATCGGAAGCTGCTGGATCCACAGAGCAAAAGAAGAGTTTGAGAGTGAAGAAGGCAAAGAAATCCTGAAATCACTTGGAATCGAAGGAGACTATGAAGGAATCGGACACTGTGTGCTTGGATTTGCAGACGGACCGGCTCCGAAAGCAGCACCGCGAAAAGATTCTTATGTGTATTATGTAAAATAAAGGAAAACTCGTTTTACAGAAGAGGTCAGTGGGGAAATTTACCACTGACCCTTTTTTGTCCATTGAAAACAGAAACAGAATCTGAATATAATGGAGACAATAAAAATAATGATTGCCAGAGATGGAGGAAATACCAATGAACAAACTTAAACATGCAGCAGCAAAGAAAGTTTTTGCAGGAGTAGCTGACTATGCGGTTGATCAGGTGCACAAGAATCCTGAGGCAGCCTATGAAAGACTGATCGATACTGCTGAGAAGTATTTAAAAGATTTCGGAAAGGGCGTGAACTGGGATTACCTGAGAAAAGTTGCCTGTAATCCGGAATATACATTAAACCGTTATATCACATCCATGGTGCAGGATCTTCATCCGAATGTTCTGAAGACAACATTGATGAACCTTGGATTTGAAGCTTTTTATAATGGAACAAAGACTATTCATGAGATGAGAGAAATACATAAATGCAACATCCCGTGGATCATTCTGATGGACCCTACCAGTGCATGTAACCTGCATTGTACAGGATGCTGGGCAGCAGAATACGGAAACAAGCTGAATCTTTCCTTTGACGATATGGATTCCATCGTCACACAGGGTAAAGAGCTCGGTATCTATTTCTATATGATGACAGGTGGAGAACCGATGGTAAGAAAGAAAGATATCATCGAACTCTGCAGGAAACATAACGACTGTGTATTCTTTGCCTACACAAACGGTACACTTGTTGATGAAGCACTTTGCAAACAGATGCAGGAAGTCGGCAATCTCTTCCTTGCATTAAGTGTTGAGGGTGAACCGGATGTCAATGATATGCGTCGTGGCGAAGGGGTATACAACAAAGTTATGCATGCGATGGATCTTCTGAAAGAGCACGGCCTTGTATTCGGTACATCTATCTGCTACACAAGCGCCAACTACAAGAGCGTTACAAGCGAAGACTTCATTCAGATGCTCGTAGAAAAAGGATGCCGTTACGCACTGTACTTCCACTACATGCCTGTTGGAAATGCAGCATCCGTTGATCTGCTCCTGAATCCGGAACAGAGAATTTATGTAAAGAATCGTGTAAGAGAGATCCGTAACATGGAACATGGTCCTGGAATCTTCACTATGGATTTCCAGAATGACGGTGAGTTCGTAGGCGGATGTATCGCCGGTGGAAGAAACTACTTCCATATCAATGCAAACGGTGATGCAGAACCGTGCGTATTTATTCACTATTCTAATGGAAACATCCACGAAAACACAATCCTTGAGATTTTGAAACAGCCGCTGTTCATGGCTTATCATGACAACCAGCCGTTCAATGACAATATGCTTCGTCCGTGCCCGATGCTGGAAAATCCGGAGATTCTGCAGCGCATTGTAAAAGAATCCGGTGCACACTCCACAGACCTTCAGTCTAATGAGACAGCAGAGCATCTTTGCGGCAAATGTCTACATTATGCAGAAGAATGGGCGCCGGTAGCTGAGAAGCTCTGGGCAGAAGAAAAAGCTGAAAAAGCAGCAAAAGAAGCTAATAAATAATAAACGAATATGAAATAATGCAGTTCCATCCGTGTCTGTCGGTCAGAAAAATCCGACGGGTGCGGGTGGGATTTTTTATGTAATAGGAAATTACTTCGTAATGTTCCTATTACATAAAAACGCTCCGCGAGGATGCGACCAGATGCATGAGGAATATGTCTGCTGAAGCAGACTGCATCTGGCGCGCAAAGCGTAACAAGTCCCTCAAAGATTGAGGGATTCAGGGAGTTTGAAGCGGACTTGTCCGCTTTGTTCTATTGAATAGTGGGGAGGATGGTGCATTTTCTGATTTTGTTGAAAAAATGTGAAAAAAGTGTGAAAAAATCATGGACAGTGACGGGGTGAAATTATATAATTATGGCATAAAAATTTTTATAAGGAGGGCACATGCATGAAGAAGAAAAAACTGGCATTGCTGCTGGCAGTAGCTATGACTGTAACAAGTATTGACAGCACGGCGATGATGGTCAATGCAGCAGATTTTACTTCTGAAGAAGTGCAGGAACAAAGCGTAGAGCTTGCGGACGAACCATCCGAAGCTGCAGTAGAAGCAGACGCTGAAACCGAAGACGGGGGGGGTGATTTCAGATAATTCATCCGAAGATGAAAGCATAGAAATCACCGATGAACCGCAGGAATCCGCGGATACCGAGGGCGAAGACGCTGAGATCGATATTCAGGAAGAGGACGAAGCTTCACCGGAAGATGTATTCAGTGCGGAGGATGAGATCGCTGTGCTGAATGATGAAGGAGAGGAAGAACCTGCTACAGAAAACGGAGAAAGTCCGGCTACAGCAGTGACACTGACTCCGGATACAGAATATGAAGCCAATATTGATGAAGAAGGAAAGGCAATCTGGTATAAATTTACCCCGGAGAAAGGCGGCAAATATATTATTTATTCAACAGGAGACCGCGATTCTTATGTTGGGCTTTATACAAATCCAGAGGGCGAAGAAATTACTCATAATGATGATAAAGAAGATGCTGACGAGGATGATAATAACTTTGAATTAGAGTATATGTTACAGGCCAAAACAACATATTATTATCGCGTCAGAATGAATTCGGATGATACAACAGGAATCTTTAATGTGAAATTTGAAAAAGCTCCTGAAGTACAGTCTATATCGGCAAAGAATGTTCTTTTGGAGGGTGTTGCGGGAATCCCATTTTATACATATGCTGATCTGGAGGTTACATATACAGGCGGAAACGATGCAGTAAGAAAGTGTACGCTTAACTATCAAGATTATAAGGTATGGGATGATTATGCTACAGATGGCAAGGGCATCACAGTTACATTAAAGGATGCCGATGGGAACACATATGCTCTTGGAAACAGCCTGGAGGCAGGAACTTACACAATGAAGTTTGCCTGCGGAGATATCGTAAGTGAGGCATATCCAGTCAGTATAAAGCAGATGAGTGACTCTCCTCTGTATAAAGGTGCTATGAATCTGGATCAGGATACAAAAGTAACGAGCCCTCTTAAGGGTATTGCCTATTATAGTTTTGAAGCTCCGGCTGCAGGAACGTACTATATGGATACCTATGATTCAAATTATAGTGTGTATGTTGACTATGGTGAAAACAGGTATTCTGTCTATTACGGTAGTAGCTGGAATCAGGAAAAAGATCAGATTATTTACATAGGCTTTTATGGAGGCAGTCTTAACAGTGATGTAAATGAAAATGCTATTATGAAAATCAAAAAGCAGTCGGATGTTGCTTCTATAGAGTATACTCCGGAGTCTACGACTGCGATAAAAGGCCTTGATAATCTGCAGAAGTATGATTATATGCCGGGTCTCCTTACACTGACATATAAAGATGGCACAAAAGATACGCTCAGAGCACAGTTTGAAAGTGGAGTATGTGATAAGCAGGGGCATACAGTTTATTCAAAAACATATACTGTTGCCGGAGAAAAAGAAACTCCGGTTAACTGGGACGATATAGAAAATGTACTTTCTGCCGGAACGTACAGAATCTATTTTACGTTACAGCCAGAGGAGCAGGATTCTGACAATTCAGTAAAGACATCTACAGATCTGACAGTTAATACGCTGGATTATGACAGCCTTACACCACTGGAGATGGGTGAGCATGAATTGGCAGCAGGTGTACTTCAGAAAAAATGGTATAGCTTTAGTCCGGAAAAAGACGGATTTTATCATTTTAACTGGAATGTGGGAGATTATTCAGGTGATTCAGAGGGATTTGGAAAAACCTGGTATAAATATGAAAATGGGGTACTTGATTCAGACTTCGATTATGATGACCTGGAATGTGGCGATATAAAAGTCGCAAAAGGTGAAAAATATATTGTAGGTGTTGTCAGCGAAAGAGGTAAGAAAGTTTCATTAAATCTTACAAAAGATGCAGAAGCGGATAGGATGGAAATTGTTTCTTACAGCCCGAATCCAATGACATTTATTTCAGGATTTGAAACAGTAGGTTTTGACAAACTGAAAACAACTGTATTTTTCGATGATGGTACGAAAAAGAGTGTTACAAAAGGCTACAATGATTACAATCTGCAGACTCGTCTTGTGCAGCGTGCAGATGGAGAGGAAAGCTATTTTGATGAGTCTGAAGTGATTCCGGCAGGTCAGTATGAATATGTACTTTCTTATGATGGCATTGATCTGGAATCTGTTCCGGTAACTGTTGTAGCTCCGGCTGATAAGGTAGTGGGTGAGCTTAAAAAAGATGAAACTACTACAGCTTCAAATGACGGAACAATGCAAATCTTTAAATTTGTGCCGAAAACATCAGGAAGATATGAGTTTGCATTTAATGTAAACGTTGAGAAAACTGAGTTAAGAAATTCCGATGGAGCTAAAGTTCTTACAAATGGCGGAGATGAGAATGAGAATCTTTATGCTTCCTTACAGGAAGGTGTAACGTATTATCTCAGCGTGTCAGCACGAGAACGCTATCAGGAAATTACAGTATCACCAAAACTTCTTGCAAATCCGGTAAAAATTGCTTCAAAAGTGATGGGTGATGATTATATCGAAGGTATTGACACCTTTGGATCCGTACAACTTGAGACAATTATAACCTACAGTGATGATACAACAGAAAAAGTGTCTGGTAACAGAACCGTAGATGGTCTTTATGTGAAGTATAGCGGAGAACATGATGGTAAAACATATGAACTCAACGATTATTCTGCTCTTGAAGCGGGTGAATGGACGATCAGCCCATATCTGGCGGAAGTAAATGATGACCGTGATGACGATGATGATGACGATATGGATGAGTACAGTCTGGAGAGTGCATCAGATACAGAAAGCGATCTTCCGGAAGTTGAATCAGCATCGCTTACAGTAAAAGAATTGAAACTCTCTGAACTTCCGGAGCTTACAAAAGATAAAGCAGAGTCTATAAAGGCAGCTCCTCGTAAGTTTTATCGTTTCACAGCGGATAAGAAAGCAACATATGTTATTAATACTTCCGGAAATATTGAAACCGATATCTACCGTTATGAAAAAACGGAAGATGAAGAAATCGGCTATTGGGACAGATACTATAGTGATAGTTGCGAACTTAATAAAGATGAAACTTGTCTGATTGTAGTGACGGCATATACTGATGCTACAGTTACTGTTTCAGAAGAAAAACAGACAGTTGATCCGGATGATGGTGATGATACACTTCCGAAGGTTACTACTGCTGATTTCACATTAACAGAAGGTTTGAGAAAACAAATTTCTTTTGGCAAAGACAGAAGATATGTTAATGCAAGCTTTACTCCGGCAGCAGATGGATATTACAGGATAAATACTGAAAATGTTATCGGGGAAACTTCTTATGGAGTATATCGTTCCTATATTGAATTGTCCGGCGATTCAGGGTATATACAGGAAGCGGATGACAGCATGCTGGAAAGACTTGAAAAGGGAAAGACATATACCTATAGATTAAAACTGTATGATGAAGACGGGGAGTATAGCCGTGGAAGCTTTGATCTGTCTTTTGAACGTGTAGAAACCAAAGTAATCAGTAAGATGGAGCTGGTTCTTGTCGATGGAGTTAAAGCATCAGAATGCACAATGTTCGATTCTTTAGGAGATTTCTACAATATAAAAATCACCTATGCAGACAACACTTCAAAAGTGTATGAATGGAGTGATTCCGGAGATGAGTATGGAAATACATGGGACGTATGTGATATAGAAGATGAAGCAACAGGCTATGATTCCGAAGCAATCAGGCATCAAGTATATTTTGAATACTGGGATGCAGCGGATAATGGTACAAGAAAAGAAACAGCTTCTCAGACAATCTATACTTCAGCATTGAAATCTCTGAATGAAGTAAAAGAAAATACACAGATTAAACCGTTTGCAGACAGAAAATATAAAAAGTATTACAGATTTACCGCACCGAAAACGGGAACCTATCTTGTGGAAAGCAGTATGGTCGGAACAACTACGATAGACAATTCTGTTTATACAGTTGATGGCACTTATAATTATGACCGTTCTTACTGGTCATTAGATCAGGCATCAGTAGATACAGAATATCTGGATGCAGGCAAACAGCAGGTATATCTGAAAAAAGGAACAACCTATATGCTGGATCTCAGATGGCATTCAGATACAGATGGAAGTGCAGCAACTTTCCAGATCAAAAAAGTAAAAACACTGAAATCCATCAAGATGACAAACCCTCCTGAACAGATCACGTTACTGCCTGGCGGCAGAGCATGGGCTTCCCTCAAGGGAATGGAAATCACTGCATCTTATGTAGATGGTGAGGACGAAACGATCACTTACGGACAGACAGATTCACAGGGTATGAGCTTTGAACAGAATGGCAGTTATACATGGGTAAATGAAAAACTCTGCCGCGTACCGGTAAGCATGGGCGGATATCAGATTTATGTAGAATTTGAGGCTGCTGACTGGAAAGATATTCCGGAGATGAAAGTCGGTACAGAAGAAAAATTTGATAATGCACCTGGAAACCAGACAATTCGCAGATTCATCCCGGATAAAACCGGATATTATTCTTTCAGTGCAACGAATGCTTACATAAATATTATTGACCCCAGAACACAGGAATATCTCAGCGAGGGACAGGCATATCTGGAAGCTGGTAATACATATCAGATTTATGTTGTGGCACGGAAAAAAGATGTTATTCTCAAGGTTGTAGTTGGTTCCTGCGACTGGGAGATAATTGATCGGACTGAACCAACCTGTACTACAGACGGAAAAGTTGTAAGGAAATGTAATACTCATGGTGAGACAAGTACTACGATAGAGAGTGCTTTTGGTCATTACTGGAGCAGCTGGAAAGTAACAAAGGCAGCTACTTGCGCAGATGGTGAAGAACAGCGTACATGCAACAGATGTAAAGCAGTTGAGAAGCGCGCGATCAAAGCCACAAAATCCCACAGCTTCTCCGCATGGAAAGTAACGAAGAATGCCACAGTTCTTTCAGAGGGTGTTCAGCAGCGTACCTGTAGCGTATGCGGTAAGACAGAGACAGCATCCGTAGCGAAACTTCCGGCAACGATCGCTCTCAATGTCAAAGGAACGATCCCACTGAAAGTAAAACAGTCCTTTACCGTAAAAGTGACAATGGGTGCGGGAGACCGAGTTGTTTCCTGGAAGACAAGCAACAAGAAAGT
>CAKROE010000006.1 GCA_934371915.1 uncultured Blautia sp.
TTTTTGTGATTTGTCGTTGCATCAGCAACTCGTTTACTTTATCACATCCAGCAAAGGATGTCAACAAGTTTTTTCATTTTCTTTTGACTTTTTTCAAAACATCAAAGAGAAAAATCCGCTTCATATCGAAGCGGATTAAAGTATATCATTATGTTTTGTCTGCGTCAAGTAGTTTTTGTTAAATTTTGTAAAATACATCCATAAAAAAGTTCACCAATATATCATGCTTATATAACACCTGCAAAACGCTGTCCTTTTCGACCAGTTCCAGTCCCTTTTTTCCAATGTCGCTGCTGCACAATATCGTCAGAAGCAAAAGTGCGATCCAGATAAAAACAATTCCCTTTGCCACACCGACAACGCCTCCGGTCAGCCGGTTTGCTCCACTGATGAGCGGCAGCCCCGCAATCATATCCAATATAAGCATTACTACGCGCAGTATCAGATTTGCAAGTGCATAGGCAATCAGATAGGATAATCCGTTTATGATTGCCCTCGCCAGATACTCCGAGACATATTCTGCAAATGTATCGACCGCAAGATATTGATAAGCTTCCTCGGTATTATTTACTGTCAGGTTTTTCTGCAGTATTTTCGGAAGAGGAAGCTGGCTGATCAGGCTGTCTTCCGTTTCCTCATCCATTCCATTACCTTCCGTCACATCCTGACTGCCGGAAAACTCGCGACAGCTCTCCTGTATTTTATCATACAAAGAAGTTTTTTCCATAAGAAACGTATTTACATACGGATTAATCGTCCATGCAAGCGCAAGTGCAAGAAAGACAAAGAAAAATGAAACAATCTCCTTTATAAACCCTCTCCTGTATCCCGTATATCCGGTAAAAAGCAGCACTCCGATCGCAGCAATGCCTGCCCAAGTCACATTCATAAGCCACCTCTCAGCCGAGTTTGATCACATCAACTCCATTGTCAAGAACCAGAAGGTATCTATTCCAGCCTGTTTTGACAAAGTCGCTGATCGTGCCATCTACGGTACCACTGTACTTTTCGACTCCCCTGCTGTTCATCACACTGATCTGAGAGCTGTTGTACAGAAGTATGTTCCCGCCGCTGGCCTTGATTGTTGTATACGGAATATTGAATTTCTTTTCGAATTTCAGGCTTCCATCCGTCGAATAGCCGCGCATTGTATATGGTTTATCTTTATCTCCATTTTTGAACACCAGACCAATGATATTATCGTCATAAAATGTGCTGATGATTTCCTTATCAACTTTGATCGTCTCAACCTCTTTCGGAATCTGGCTTCCTTTATAAAGGGTAAAGCCATCGTCGCGAATAGCCACTGAACGGCCTCCATCCAGATACATAATCTGCGGAATCACCACACCATCATACGTGTAGCCGCTGACGATACGATCATCTTCGCTCTGCCCGACATCCCCAAAGTTATAAAAAGCAACGTAACTTGTTGTTTCACTTCCATCAACAAACTGATAAGCAACCATCATAATGTCACCGTTGTCCGATACCGCAACATCCAATGGATAGCCCGGATCCGCAAGATGCGTCTGGTTCTCTGCAATCAGCGTTCCATCAGAACCGTAAAAATTAATCCACGTCGCATCACCACCGTCAAGAATTGCCGCAACCATGCCACTGGATGATACTCTTGCTTTTATGATATTGTAAGAAGTCGTCACACTGCCCGTCTCGCCATCTTTATCAAACATCTCCAGAAGGGTACCGTCCTGATCGGCTATAACAGCCCGGTCACCCCGGACATCTGCTACCGGATTCTGCATCTCATACAATGTACTCCAGTAAGCATCCATCGTATCACTCACCAGCGAAGCACCATCCGGACTGTAACGCAGAATCTTGCCCGACATCTCCACGTAATTAGTCGCTACAACGTCTTCCTGCTCACTTGCAGACAGGATTTTGTAATTATGGTAACTTCTCTTTTCCATGTAAAAGAAAAAGAGCGCCGCGACTGCTGCCACTGCCGCAACAGTCATCACTGCACGGCGCATCGTTGCGCTTCGGTGCTTTGACAGTCGTTCCTGATATACTTCTTCCGGTGTTCTGCTCTGCCGGCTCTGTTCCATCTTTGCACGTTCAGCCTGAAGCTTTTTCTTTCTGTGTTTCCTTTTTATTTTTTTGATTATATTTGCCATTTTTATCCTTACCTTATAAACTGGTATTCTGTGCATTTTCTTTTGCGCATTCTGTCTGGCAGAATGTCAACATTTTTATTATATCAAATTTTTTTCGGCAATACAATTACGGCAGTACAATTATCTGTCCCGGATAAATAATTTCATCTTCTGTAAGCCCGTTCGCCTGACATATTTCCGCTACTTTTTCCATCGTTCCATATTTCGTAATACTGATCTGATAGAGTGTATCTCCCGGCTTGATCACATAGGAATTCCCAATTCCGGCCGTAGTTTCAGCCGTACTGTTTTCTGCAGCGCCGGAGTTTCCCGCAGCTGCTCCTGTTTCTGATGTCCGTTCCTGTCGTACACGCCGCTCTGCCTTTCTGTCATCAGATTCTTCTCTGTATATCTCGCTCTCTTTTGTGACCTCCGGTGTCGGAGAGATATTTTGCTCCATTACCGATGTCGGTGTCGGCTTCACTGTTTTCTCTGCCCGAGGCGTTGCGCTTATTTTCGGTTTTGTCGTTACCCTTGGCACATCTGTGAGTTTCGGTATCTGCGTCACTGTCGATCTCGCGTCTTTAGTTTCCTCCTTTATAACGGCAGATGCAGTTTCCGTCGCTTCCTGTGACGTTTTATTACCATTCGAATAGTTCTGATAAAACTGCACTCCGACTGTCAGCACAGCCAAAGCAAGGCATGCTGTCGCCGCATAAGAAAACACCGACGTCCTGCCACCGTCTTCTTTTGAATAATCCGCGTGTTTCTTCTGAATGATCTGTCGGAATGCCCGCACAGCATCATCATGTACCCCATCCTCCTGCGGCGCAGACAATTCTGGAATTTTTTCTATCATATAATTCTGCATCTGCGGATTTTTTTCATAATAAATATAAAATCCGCTCTGTTTTACCATAAAGCTGTTTTCATAGCGAAAAAATGCTTCTTCTTTTTCTGCCGGATTCATCAGCATCAGTACTTTTTCTCCTCCAAAATGTTTGAGATGTGTGCGAAGAATCATTTCCGACACATCCATCTGCTGCATCCTGTCCCCAAGAAACCATCCGACAATTTCTTCTCCTTCAAAATATTTTTCGGTATCCTCATGAATCTGCTGCCACATGGCATCCGTAAACTCAACGTGTTCCTGTGAAATTTCTTTGCACAAAACAAGCACTGCACCTCTGATAAACAGGTAGCCTGTCCCGGCATCCCATTTCGTCTCCCCCATTAAAACAGCCAGACATCGTTCTTTTTCCTCTTTATTCTCTCCGACGGCCGCGACACGTCCCAGAAATGTATACACATAGTCTTCCATATAAATCCTGTAATTCTGATCCGTCATTCCTATCTGCCGTACATTTCTGGGCAACTGAAAAATCCCTTCATTTCCTTTTGCATGTTGCTTTTCATCCTTGTAGACAACCTCTATCATATCATATCACCCCTTCAGGCATCAGAATAGCACAGGAAAGTTGCGGATTTTAGCAGAATCTAAGAGCAGTGCAAAAGAATTTAGCGACATATTTTGCAGAGTGCATATTTCTTTCCGGGGAGGATAAAATAGAAAATAAAAGATGTGGAGATAAAGCTATGACCTTTTATATAGATACGCGTCACACAAATTGTTCTCTTGAAATTTGCAGACTTTTAAAAACGTGTATTCTCGAACAGACACACGCGTGGTCTGAAATTGTGTTTTTGTGTATTGGTACAGACCGTGTCACCGGTGACTGTCTCGGTCCCTATATCGGTGCGCAGCTCAGCAGTCATGCATTTCCGATGGTTCATGTATACGGCACACTTTCTGATCCTGTTCACGCACTTAACCTCACCGATACTATGCAGGAAATCCAAAAGCGTCATCCCGGCAGTCTGATCATCGCCATTGATTCTTCACTTGGACAAAAAAAGCACCTCGGGTATGTGACCATTTCAAATGGTGCACTCTACCCGGGTGCTGCTGTTCATAAAAAGCTGCCGCCTGTCGGACATATCCACATTACAGGAATTGTCAATGTCTCTGATATTTTGGAACACCTGACACTTCAAACGACGCGCCTGTCCACCGTGATCTCTATTGCCGATCAGATCACCAACGGCATTTTGTATATGCTCCCGCTGATCTCAAAACGCGGGTTTATACAAATTCTTTAACCTGTTTGTAGATGCCTTCTGCATCCAGACCATATTTTTCAAGAAGGGCTACTGCCGGACCGGATTCTCCGAATACATCATTGACACCAATACGTTTTACCGGTACAGGTGCTTTCTCGGAAAGGCATTCGCATACGGCTCCGCCGAGGCCGCCGATTACAGAATGTTCTTCGACAGTTACAACTTTGCCCGTTTCTTTGGCTGCTGCAATAATCAGATCTTCATCCAGTGGTTTGATTGTGTGGATGTTGATTACTTTTGCATCAATTCCGTCTGCAGCAAGTTTTTCTGCTGCTTCAAGGGATGCTGCAACACAAAGACCATTAGCAACGATCGTTACATCTTTTCCCTCACGAAGAACGATTCCTTTGCCCATTTCGAATTTGTAATCTGGTCTGTCGTTGATCACCGGAACAGCCAGACGGCCAAATCTCATATATACAGGTCCTACATATTCATATGCAGCTTTGACCATAGCTTTTGCTTCGATATCATCAGCCGGGCTCATAACCACCATGCCCGGGATTGCTCTCATAAGGGCAAAGTCCTCGCAGCACTGATGAGTCGCACCGTCTTCACCAACGGAAATACCGCCGTGAGTTGCGCCAACCTTTACATTCAGATGTGGATATGCAACGGAGTTGCGAAGCTGTTCGTAAGCACGTCCTGCTGCGAACATTGCAAATGTGCTGACAAAAGGTACCTTACCGGTAGTCGCAAGACCTGCACCGATACCTACCATATTGCATTCTGCGATACCACAGTCGATGTGACGATCCGGAAATTCTTTTTTGAACATTCCGGTCTGAGTAGCTGCAGCAAGGTCAGCATCCAGAACAACAAGATCATCGTGTTCTTTACCAAGTTCTACCAGAGCGCTTCCGTAGCTGGCTCTTGTGGCGATTTTCTTTACTTCTGACATAATGCTTCACCTACTTTCTCCAGATCTTCCATTGCCTGTGCATACTGCTCGTCATTCGGAGCTTTGCCATGCCATCCAACCTGATTTTCCATAAAGGAAACTCCTTTACCTTTTACGGTCTTCATGATAATGGCTGTCGGCATTCCTTTTACAGTTTTTGCTTCGTCGAATGCAGCTTTAAGCTGATCCATATCATTTCCGTCTGCGACATTGATCACATGGAAATTAAAAGCTTCAAATTTCCTGTCAATCGGATATGGTGAGCATACTTCATCTACCTGGCCGTCGATCTGAAGCCCATTGTTGTCTACGATCACAACAAGGTTGTCCAGTTTGCGGAACCCTGCAAACATAGAAGCCTCCCATACCTGTCCTTCCTGAATCTCACCATCACCAAGAAGAGTGTACACTCTGTAAGATTCGTTGCTGAGTTTTGCAGAAAGTGCCATACCTACTGCTGCAGAGATTCCCTGTCCAAGAGAACCGCTGGACATATCAACGCCCGGAATATGTTTCATATCCGGATGACCCTGCAGATAGGAGCCAAGATGACGAAGTGTCTTGAGGTCTTCCTTCGGGAAATATCCTCTCTCAGCAAGTGCAGAGTAAAGTCCCGGTGCAGTGTGTCCCTTGGAAAGAACAAAGCGGTCTCTGTCTGCTTTCTTCGGATCTTTCGGATCGATATTCATTTCTTCAAAATACAGATATGTGAATAAATCTGCTGCTGATAAGGAACCGCCCGGATGACCGGCTTTTGCAGCATGAACCGCGGTAACGATGTCTTTGCGGACTTCGTTCGCAATTTTCTGAAGTTCTAATTTCTCCATGATGTTCAATTTCTCCTTTTAATAATTTGCAACAAACTTATGCTACAATTAATTTCCGCACTCGTCAAGTAATATGTACCTAAAAAGCTTTTTATTGCATTTTTATTTGTCACCGAATACTGCTTTATAGTCTTTCTGGAATTTTTCGATTCCGGCATCTGTCAGAGGATGTTTTGTCATCTGCTCGATTACTTTGTAAGGAACTGTTGCAATATCAGCACCGGCCAGAGCACACTCTGTTACATGGATTGGGTGACGAACACTTGCACAGATAATCTCTGTGGTAATTCCTGCTACTTCGAACATTTCAACGATCTGACGAATAAGCGGAACACCGTCTGTAGAAATATCATCCAGTCTTCCGAGGAACGGAGATACATAAGTAGCACCTGCTCTTGCAGCAAGTAATGCCTGGTTTGCGGTGAAGATCAGAGTAACGTTTGTTTTGATTCCTTCTTTTGAAAGAACTTTAACAGCCTTCAAGCCTTCTACTGTCATAGGAATCTTGACAACCATGTTCGGATGGATCTTAGCGATCTCACGTCCTTCTGCGATCATTCCCTCAGCGTCTGTAGTAGTAGCTTTTACTTCACCGCTGATCGGTCCGTCTACGATTTCTGTGATTTCTTTGATTACTTCGTTGAAATCTCTGCCCTCTTTTGCGATCAGGGACGGATTGGTAGTAACGCCGCAGATAACTCCCATGTCATTTGCTTTACGGATATCGTCTACATTCGCTGTGTCAATAAAAAATTTCATTGTGAAATACCTCCTGATTTTTGCGTTTTTATTTGATATTTTTATTATAACAGACTAAAAATTCAGGTCAAGGCAGGACATAATTATTAATTAATTTTTTATTAATAATTATGTATTTATAAATTGTTTTGTAACGTTTTCTCCGCTTTTGCAAATATAAAAAAGCCTGAAAGTATGGTTTTTCGCCTTCTCTTTCAGACTTTCATTCGAAAATATTAATAATAATTTGAGTATACAAATTTATTTTCTTTTTTTCGTGTTTGCATATGCCGTTGTTTTTCTGGTGATCAGCTTCGGTGTATACTCGATATTATAAAGACTGGTGGGCTGTAAGCCTGTGTAAAACTGATCATTTATCGCAATTTTGCGGATGATAATATCACAGGCATCCCTGCCCTTCAGGGCAACAAAATGATCGATCGTTGTAAGTGACAGTCTTCGGATTCCGGAATAAAAAATATCATCGCAGCCGATGACCGACACGTCCTTCGGTACACGGATACGTGATTCTTCCAATGCATCGATTGCCCCCAGCGCCATCATATCATTCTGACCTGCGATCGCGGTGAATTCTCTTCCTTCTCGAATCAGTTCCATTGTAAGCTGATAGCCCATCGAATATTCTGAATCCATTCTCGGAAGTCTCCGGTCAACCGACTCATCTGCTGCCTTTATCAGAACATGACCGCTTAAGCCTTCTTTTTCATATTCTTTGACAAAACCGTCGATTCTCCGGGAACGCTGCCATTGCCGGCGTGTAAGCGGCGGTGTAATAAAAGCAACATCCCTGTGCCCGAGATCCAGAAGATGCCTTGCCATCAGACGACCCACCATTGTGTTATCCTGATTGATTGCATCTACGGTTGTCGTCTTTTCTTTATTGCTGATGATAACAAGCGGTATCCTGCGCGCGAGATCCTCGACTTTTTTTTGAAAATCCGGATGCGGATTGCATGCATAAATAATTCCCCGCGGATCGATCGTACTGATCATCCGGAGATATTTCTCTTCCTGCCCGGCATCCCTCTGTGTGTTGCAGATAAAAACACCGTAGCCTTTTTCATTTGCTACGGATTCGATACCCTGTAAAAGAAGAACGTAATACGGACTGGTCAGTGTCGGGCAGATCACAACGATCAGTTTTTCTTTTTTGGTACTGTTTTTATTTTTGCGGTGAGGCAGCTCATATCCGAGTTCCCGCGCGGCGCATTCCACTCTTTCTACAGTTTCCGCAGAAAAAGAAACATCATTTCTCCGGTTCAGTATCATAGATACTGTCGCCTGAGAAACTCCTGCTTTCTGTGCAACCTGTGAAGAAGTTGCTTTTCTTTTTGCCACTCTCACGTCCTCCTTCTGTCATTGCAGTCTATATCAGAGATCCACTCTGCCTTCCAGCGCACGCAGAAGTGTTACCTCATCAATATATTCCAGATCACCACCGACCGGTACACCACTTGCGATCCTGCTTACCCGGATTCCGGTTGGCTTGATCAGCTTGCTGATATACATCGCGGTTGTCTCGCCCTCCAGGCTGGAGTTCGTCGCAATGATCACCTCTTTGATATCTTCACTCTGAAGACGCTGCATCAGCTCTTTGAGACGGATATCATCCGGTCCGATTCCAAGCATCGGAGAAATCGCACCGTGAAGCACATGATAGACGCCCTCGTATTTTCCCGTTTTTTCGTATGCCGCAAGATCCCTCGTATTTTCTACGACCATGATCGTACCTGCATCCCTTTTGGGGTTGCTGCAGATCGGGCAAAGCTCCTGATCTGTCAGCGTACAGCATTTTTTGCAGTAACGGATCTTTTCTCTCGCACCGGTGATCGAAGAAGCAAGCTGCTCCACCTGGTCTTTCGGCATGTTCATGATATGAAACGCCAGACGCTGCGCCGACTTCGGTCCGATCCCCGGAAGATGCGAAAGCTGCTCGATCAGCTTATTGATGTGCGTACTGTAGTATTCCATCAGAAAGGAAGGCCTCCGCCCAGACCGCCAAGTCCGCCTGTGAGTTTGGACATTACTGCTGTTGTTTCTTCTTCTACTTTGCGAAGTGCTTCATTGGTTGCTGCAACGATCAGGTCTTCGAGCATTTCGATATCGTCCGGATCAACAACTTCTTCGGAAAGTTTGACACCGGTCACTTCACGTTTACCGGATACGGTCACTTCTACAGCACCGCCGCCTGCAGTTGCGGTGAATGATTTTTCTTCAAGTGCTTTCTGGTTTTCTTCCATCTGACGCTGCATTTTCTGCGCCTGTTTCATTAAATTATTCATGTTTCCCGGCATTCCCATGCCCGGAAATCCTCCACGTTTTGCCATGGTGATATCCTCCTGATAAAAAATTAATCTTCTTCTATTACAACATCCATGTGAATATTGTCACGTATTGCCTGATCCACCGTAATCTGCGAAAGATTTGTCTGCTGATGGTCTTCGGCTACAAGCATATGAAGCTCGATGCTCTTGCCAAGCTTCTGCTCAATGATGGACTGCAGTTCTTTTTTGGCTTCGGAATCATCCGGATAAAGCCTGCCAAGCGGAGTCTGAAACTCCACATAGAGGATCGGCTCGCCGGTCTCTCCGTTGTATTTCGGCACGGACTGCAGAAGTGCCTGTTTGAAAGCGGCTGTCGTTTGTCCGACGATCATCTTCCAGCTTGCCACGATCTTTTGCAGATCTTCCGGTGCTGCCTTCTGCGGCGGCCGCTCTGCCGTTTTTTCCGGTTCGGCGCTGCCATCTCCCGCACCTGCACTCTGCACGATCACCCGCTGCACCGGATGTTCGTCAATCTTCTGTTCGAGCACACGGATACGATCCAGCACAGAATCCAGATTCGTCTCCATTGCCGGACGGCACAGCTTGATCAGTGCGATTTCAACAAGCACACGCTTCTGCGTCGCAAAACGGATCTGATTGGAAAGATCTGAAAAAATGCGGATATAACGCATCAGTGTATCGCTGTCCGTCATCTCGCTTTCTTCTTTCAGTAATTTCAGATTTTCGGAGGAGACATCGATTGCCTCCTCCGGATTGTCGGAAGTCTTTACAAGGAGCAGATTTCGCATGTACCATGTGAAATCGCCCACAAACTGGCTGAGTTCCCTGCCTCCGACAATCAGATCTTCAAGGATCCTGATTGCAGAAGTCACGTCACCTGCCAGAACCTTTCGCAGTAATTTACTGAACACTTCGGTATCCACGGCTCCAAGAACATCAAGAACCTTGTCGTAAGTCAGCGTCTGCCCCAGGTAAAAAGCAATACACTGATCCAGAAGGCTGAGCGCATCTCGCATGGAACCGTCACCGGCCTTTGCCACATAACGGACTGCTTTTTCCTCTGCTTCCACGCCTTCCACCTTAAGAAGTTCGCTCAGGCGTGCCGCGATCGTATCAATCGAGATTCTGTGAAAATCATACCGCTGACAGCGGGACAGAATCGTGATCGGAATCTTGTGTGCCTCTGTCGTTGCCAGAATAAAAATAACGTAAGACGGCGGTTCTTCCAGAGTTTTCAGAAGAGCATTGAATGCCCCCGTAGAAAGCATATGCACCTCGTCGATGATATACACTTTGTATTTACCTTCTGTCGGACGGTAAGTTACTTCCTCGCGAATCTCACGGATATTATCCACACCGTTGTTGGAAGCGGCATCAATCTCGATCACATTCATCGATGTGCCTGCCTGAATAGCTTTGCACATCTCGCATTCGTTACACGGACTTCCGTTAACCGGATGTTCACAGTTCACAGCCTTCGCCAGGATCTTTGCCACTGTGGTCTTACCGGTACCACGCGTACCACAGAAAAGATACGCGTGTCCGATACGGTTTGCATTAATCTGGTTCGTCAGCGTCGTTACAATATGGTCCTGCCCTTTGACATCTGCAAAATTATCGGGCCTGAATTTTCGGTACAGGGCAGTATAGCTCATGAATATACTCCTCTCCTGTCACTGCAGGAATTTATTTTAAAATAGTCTGTTGATACTTCTCAGTCTCCGAAGCTGATTCCAATCTGTTTGGCTGCTTTGACAATCTGGTCTTTCGGTGAAACCATCTTGAGCTTGCCTGCACAGTCTGCAAGCGGAACTCTCTTGATCTTGCCGTTGATAACACCGATCATAATTCCGTATTCTCCGTCAAGGATTGCTTCTGCTGCCCCGGCACCGATTCTGGTAGAAAGTACACGGTCATACGGGCATGGTTCTCCGCCTCGCTGAATATGTCCGGGAACAGTTACGCGAACCTCACTTCCGATAACCTGATTGATCTGATCTGCGATCTCATAGGAAACAGACGGATATTTCTTTGCTCTTGCTTCGAGTTTTTCTTTGTATTTTTTCTTCGGAAGCTCTGCGTCTTCTTTGGAAATCGCCCCTTCAGCAACGGCAAGGATCGTAAAGCGCTTGCCTGCCTTGTTACGTTTCTCGATCGCTTCGCAGACCTTTTTGATGTCGTAAGGAATCTCCGGAATCAGGATAATATCCGCACCACCTGCAATACCTGCATGAAGTGTCAGACTTCCAACCTTATGTCCCATGATCTCAACGATAAATACACGACCATGTGAAGTTGCTGTCGTATGAATACAGTCGATTGCATTTGTAGCGATATTCACCGCACTCTGGAAACCAAAAGTCATATCGGTTCCGAAAATATCATTGTCGATGGTCTTCGGAAGATGAATGATATTCAGCCCCTCTTCACGGAGAAGGTTTGCAGTCTTCTGTGTGCCATTGCCACCAAGGATCACGAGACAGTCCAGACACAGTTTGTAATAAGTCTGCTTCATGGCTTCAACCTTATCAAGACCTTTTTCGTCCGGCACGCGCATCAGCTTAAACGGCTGACGGGATGTACCGAGAATTGTGCCTCCACGGGTCAGGATACCGGAAAAATCCTTCGAACTCAGCATCCGGTATTTGCCATAGATCAGTCCTTTATATCCATCATCAAAACCATAAACTTCAAGGTCATCTACTGCGTTTGACAGCGCTTTTACCACACCTCTCATGGTAGCATTCAGTGCCTGGCAGTCACCGCCGCTTGTTAATAAACCAATTCTTTTGATCATAATACATTTCCTCCTTACCGTGCGCATCTGCACAAAGTGGTATGCCGTTACCGCCCACTTTAAGGCGGCACCCATATTTGTCTACCATTATATAATACTTTACCCCCACTTGACAAGTATTCAAAAATCGTCTATACTTAAAGTCCGCGCAGCCGGGGAGATAGCGGTGCCCTGTACCTGCAATCCGCTACAGCAGGGGTGATGCCAATCTGAGGTTTGTCTCCTGTGGAGCTGCCCTTTATAAGTGGCGTTGACGTTTGGGTCTCACGCAACAGGAATCTGTGAACCGTGTCAGGGCAGGAATGCAGCAGCACTAAGCAGAAGCTCTTGTGTGCCGTGAGGGTGCCTGGGCCGAGTTAACTGTAAAGGTAACGTCCATGGGAACATTTCGAGGTGCGGCGCGCGGAAAAAGAGATTATTTCATACTCTGTGGATATCATTTCCACGGAGTATTTTTTTATCCACAAAAATACCCTCCCTGCCGTTTCTTCCCGGTAAGGAGGGTATGATTCATATTGGCGGCTCAGTGGCCTGCCTTTATTTGCAGATTTCAGCAACGACCTGATTGATCAGTTTGCCGTCTGCCTTGCCTTTCAGATCTCCCATAACGGCTTTCATGATCTGTCCTTTGTTCTTTGTTGCAAGAACTTCGGCAAATTTTTCTTCGAGATAAGTACGGATCTCATCTGCGCTCATCTGCTGCGGTGCGTATTTTGCAATCACATCATATCTTGCCTGATATTCTGCTCGAAGATCATCACGGCTTTCCGGACAGGTATCCAGCTGTTCTTTTACGGTCTTCATTTCTTTCAAAATCACACGGTCAACAAGTGCTTCCGGTACATCGTCGCGACATCCCTCGTCGATGGCAGCTTTTTTGACTGCGGATACAAGAGAAGAAACTGCATCCTTTGTTGTTTTATCTTTTGCTTTCATGGCTGCAACCATATCTTTTCTTAATGCTTCCAGTGTCATTTCAAAATTCCTCCTCGTTCATTAAACTGTTATCATCATATCACTTTTCCGGCAAAAAACAAGTGTTCAGACGTTTATCTGTCCCCGTCCACTGCTTCCTGCGCCTGCTGTCTTGCCAGCATTTTCAGGCGTTTTTTCTTTTCACGGAGTTCCCTAAAGAAATCAGAAAGCATTGCAGAACACTCTTCTTCCAGAACTCCCCGCGTAATCTTTACTTTATGGTTAAAACCTTCCACCTCCAGAAGGTTCAACACCGACCCGGCACATCCTGCCTTCGGATTCATGCTGCCAATCACAACTTCATCGATTCTTGACTGCACCAGTGCACCCGCACACATCTGACACGGCTCAAGTGTTACATACATGGTGCACCCTTCCAGACGCCAGTCACCAAGTCTTTTACTTGCTTTTCGTATTGCATTGAGTTCCGCATGGGACAATGTATTTTTGTCTGTATTTCTGCGATTGTAACCTCTTGCTATAATCCTGCCATCCGAAACGATCACGCACCCGATCGGTACCTCTTCCAGTGTGCGCGCTTTTTTTGCCTGCCTGATGGCTTCTTTCATATATTTTTCCTGTTCTGTCAATGGAATTTCCTCCAAATTGCAATTCTTTCCGGCTATTATCCAGTATAGTAAATGCCGGTTGCAAAATCAATGAGGAAAAATTAGAATAGAGCTATAGATTTCAATAGACAGGAAGTATGAATATGCCTAAAATACATGGTTTAAATAAAACAACTTTACTCGATTATCCCGGTCGCGTTGCCGCAACCATTTTCCTCGGACACTGCAATTTCCGCTGTCCGTTCTGCCAGAACAGCGCTCTCGTATTAAATCCGACAGACGAGCCTGAGATTCCTGAAAAAGAGGTTCTTTCCTTCCTGAAAAAGCGTCAGGGAATCCTCGAAGGTGTCTGTATCTCCGGCGGCGAACCTGCACTTGCCCCGGATCTTGAAGATTTTATACAAAAAGTCCACGATCTCGGTTATCCGGTCAAACTGGATACAAACGGCACACGTCCGGATATTTTGAAAAATCTTGCCGATAAAGGACTGATCCAGAAAGCTGCTGTAGATATCAAAGCCTGTCCGGAAAATTATCCTTCTCTCTCCGGCCTGCTGCATCCACCGCTGGACGCAGTCCGCGAAACGGTCGATTTTCTTCTTCACGGAGATCTGGATTATGAGTTTCGTACAACTGTCGTAAAAGAGCTTCACAATGAAAAAGATTTCGTCCGGATCGGTCAGTGGTTAAAAGGGGCCCGGGCTTACTATCTCCAGGCATACAGGGACTCCGAAGAAGTCCTGCAGCCCGGTTTCAGCAGTTATTCTCTGGAAGAACTGGAGCATTTCCGAGAAATTCTTCTAACAACCATTCCCGTTGTCGGGATTCGCGGAATCGATTAGGCGGTACCAGTAGCCGCCTTTTCCGCCCGGCACCTGAATCTCACTGCTTTCTTTGAAATACGGAAATCCAAACATATTCGCCATAAACCGTTCCTGCTGGTCGTATCTTCCCGGCACGCCGAGCACCGTCTGATCGCAATGATTCTGACACAGGAGAAGATGTCCGAAATGATAATAGCCGTATTGAACAAAACGATTGTTGCGCAGAAGACATGTTCTCCGTCCCATGCGGCAAAGATCCTGCGGTGAAATCCTGTGACAGCCATGAAGTTCCCCATCCCGGAACACATCACATGGAGTTCCGAACATCCGGAAGTTCTTATTTGTCTGTTCCTGTGGTTTTCGATTTCGATTCGGTGACTTCTTCTCCTGCACATTCACTGCTTCCTGATCCGGTGATACTGTTTCGATATTCTGAGTCGGCTGAACATCCTGCTCCGTTACTGACTGTGTGCGGAGTTCCTGACTCGCCGGCGTGCCTGAATCTGCCGACAGGGATTTCTCTTTTTGCATCCCTGCACCTGATATTTCTGCGCCCTGTTCTTTCTTCGGATTTTTTTTATTTCCTTCAATTTCTGATCTGGTTATTTGTTCTGTATCGTTGTCTTTAATCTCATTTGTCTGTAAAATCCCCTGTTTGTCTTCTTTCTGCTTCGGGACAACCCGGAAGTTCTCCGGTCGGATTGATATATCATCCCACTCTGTTCCAAAAAATCCACCCTGGTCTGTTGTAATGATCATGCCGCCCATTCCTTCAAGCGAATGTTCACTGTCCCCCATATGTTCCGCCGAAGTTTCCAGTATACAATTGATCTGCTCTTTCTCTGTCTCGCAGGTTCCAAGAAGGATTCCGTCCGTTCCGTCATCCCCGCGGACAAATCCATAAACGCTGCATTTCGATCCTGAAACCAGCCCCGGGCACAGAAGATGAAGTTCTATCCGGCATATATTTTCCCGGGCTTCAATCCGCACGAATCCACAGTTTACCCCTTTTTTATCTTTCCGATATTCGTACACATATGCTACAAAACGACGATAAGCTGCCAAACAGCTTCCCCCTGCTTTTTATTTCACAAGCATCTTATTCTCTTTCCAGAGAATATATGCCGCTCTGATCCAGTTTTTCAGGGATTTCTGCATTTCCTCCTCCAGCATTTCTCTACTATCCGCAAAGCCGATACATCCGGGATACTGCGGATAAAATCCGATGATTTTTCCATCTGTCCCATTCTTTATCTCATAATCTTCTTCCAACAGCATCTCACAAAGCGAATTCTCCTCGATCATCCCTTCGTCATACAGCCTGCACAGCCCGTCCATGCTCTTCGGATACAGATTCTTTTCCACATTTTCTGCCCCGGCGCAGCTCACTTTTTCACATTTATCTATAATCTCTCCACTTCGCTCCCATTCTTTGTAGATATCCAGAAAATCCGCTCCATCTATCCCGTATATCGTTTTCATAAACTCCACATACTGTAATACAGGCTTTTTTAAGTCCGTATTGTTCTGTATCATGACGCAAAGCTGTGCAATTGCTTTTTCCCGGTCCTCGTTCATTTTTCCTCCTCCACACGTCCATAACAAAGCGGGCAAGTCCGCTTCAAACTCCCTGAATCCCTCAATCTTTGAGGGAATTGTTACGCTTTGCTTTTTCCTCTCGCTATGACGGCAAATGTTTCCTTATTACGAAACATTATAACGAAATTCCTCGCTATCATCAATACATAGATGTTTCTTTATTACGAAATATCAGGATATGGGGATAATTATGATACAGAAAATCAGAATGGACATGAGCATTGGCAGCAGCATCCAGAAGATGCGCTATCAGAATAAGCTCACACAGGAGCAGGTAATTGCCCGCATGAATCTGATGGGTCTCCCAATCTCCAAGAGCAGTTATGCCAAGATCGAAACCAACCGTATGAACATCAAGGTAAGCGAGTTGATGGCACTGGCAGATATCTTTCACTGCGAAGTGGGGGACTTTTTCAAAGATTTGATTAAATTGAAATAATTTTTCATTCTTTTTTGCTTCTTATAATTCCCTCTTTTTCTTTAGTCCATTATGGTCTTATGTTGTCAAAAAAACAGGCACTACCTGTTTCTGTACAGATAATGCCTGCCATATCAAAGCTGATCTAAATTCTTACGGTCGGCGTATCGACTTCCGCCGATGTTTCTTTGCTTCGTAGAGAAACTGATCTGCTACCGCAATCACCTGCTGGATATCCGTCTTCGGCCCGGAGCAAAATTCAGCGATTCCGAGAGAGATCTCCACCAGAAACGGTTTATCTGATTTTTCATTAAAATATGTACAGGCATCTTTCACACGTTTGCGGAATGTTTCCTGATACCCTTCTTCGGTACACTTCAGAAGAATCAGAAATTCATCTCCGCCCACACGCGCCAGAATATCATCGCTTCGAATGCATCCTCTCAGAATCTCCGCCACACTTCGAAGTGCAAAGTTTCCTGCCGGATGTCCCCAGTTATCATTGATCTCTTTCAGATGGTCGAGATCTCCGCAGATCAGATAAGTGCGCTGTTCCTGCTCTTCATGACAGAATTTTTTTGCTTCTTCTGTAAATCCTCTGAGATTCAAAAGTCCGGTCAGCTCATCATTCGCAGACATGATACCCAGAATCCGATTACGTTCCCGGATCGTTTCAAGGTCTTTCGTCATCTCACGGCGTCTGGCCGCTTCTGCCTTACTTATTTCAAGATAGCGGAGAGAAAGCCCAATCTGCAGACTGATCACATAGAAGAACGGAAATTCTTCCTGCTGAATATCACATGCCAGTAAGCCGTACTGTCTTTCGCCGGAAAACAGCAAAAAAATCATAAACTGATGTCTCTCTCCATCCTCCATAAGCTGACAGATTCCACCTTCTTTTGAAACCGGCGGACGGTCATAAAGATGAAATGCATCCACTTCTTCTTTTCTGTAATATGCTGCAAGACGCAGATTCTCCGGACATTTCCACTCATCATCTTTGCGATAGACAGCAGGCTCGTCCAAAAGGAAAAGATAAGTACATTTCGTCCGAAGTTCCCGCATATTTTCCATTGCTTCCAGAAGAAAAGCATGTTCATCATCCATGCAGTCATTTAAATTTCGTGCAAGAGACGGAATAAACCAGGACCTTCTCTGAAAATTGATCAGTTCCAGTTTCATATTTGTAATGGTACGGTTTAATTTATGTATCTGATCGACAAGATTCAGTGGTGTATTCTGTGTTTTGCCGTTTTTATCCTGACATCCGCAGGACTCCCTGACACACAGAGAAACCGGGACACGTCTTGACAATGCATTCTTTCCGTCAAGCTTATAAATCAGATCGTAGACCGCCATTCTGCCCATCAGAACACCATCCTGAACAACGGTTGTAAGTGCAGGGTCCATGCCTGATGCCCGCTCGCAGTCATCAAATCCGGTGATCAGGATATCTTTTCCAACTTTCAGTCCACGCTTTTCGCATACACGGTAACCGGCAAATGCCATTTCATCGTTGGCAAATACAATTGCCTCGGCATTCGGATTATCATCAAGAAGCTGATCTACCTGACGGTCAACAAACTCGGAATAATCACCCTGTGCAATCATCTTGTCATTGACCGGAAGATGATATCTTTCCATCATTTCAAAATAGGTAGCTTTTCGCTCTTTTGCATCAGTATTCTGCGCCGGTCCGGATACAAAAAGAATATTGCTGCAATGATGTTCCTCAATCAGGTGCGCCATAACCAGCCGGATTCCCTGTTTGTTGTCACAGATCAGTGAATGGCAGTTTGGCTCATGTACGATTTCTGTGAGAAATACTGTCGGAATGGAATTAAATTTCAATGCGAACTGCTCGGCACTTTCGTTTTTCAGCTGAAGCCCGAGTGTACCATAATTGATGATCAGACCGTCAAGACCACCGATCAGACTGTAATCGTGAATCGTATTAAATTGATAGTCAAAAGAATTCTTATGTGTTCCGCCAAGCATATCCTCGAAAAAGTCTTTTGTCTGCGTTCCGAGAAAGAAACAGACATTGACATCCAGTTCTTCTGCTGCCTCTGCAATTCCAAGGATGTGTTCCTTCGGAAAGTATGTATGTACACCACCAATCAGAATTCCAATATTATATCGCTTATGTTCTTTCATGTCAGACACCCCTCTGAATGAATATACGCACACATTTTTGTATATTATACCAGTAAAATGTCAATATGACCAGTAATTATCTGGTACTTTTTGCTGCTATTTTGCATCTATAATTTTGTTTTTAATTTCAAAATTGCATTATCAATAAATGTCAGCCCCGATATAATAAGAAAAAAGCTGACTCCAGCGAAAGGAACCTGTTCGTGGACATTCAGCAGAATGGAGACTTTTTATGAAGTTACTATTTAAACAGCGGCTGTTTTCATGGTTTGACAGCTATGATATTAATTTCAGTGGATGGCACATCGACGGCGGCTTCATGGAATGGGATTATTCCATTACTGACGAAAACGGCGCGCCTGTCGCAACTGTATCCAAAAAACTTTTACATATGACCGATACTTATGTACTGGATATCGTTCAATTTTGGTAGTTTCAATGACTCCCGGAGTACTTACTATATCATGAGGCAACCAATTTCAAAAATTTTGTTGGCTCTGATATAGATTGCTTATCTTCAGGTCATTTAATGCTTGAATTTTCGTGGACTTTTATATGACTTGTTTTTCTCTGAGTCATTCAGCCCTCCAATTCCCGTGGCCTTTCATATAGATTACTTATCAACGGGTCATTCAGTGACTCAGCAATGCTTCTTATTTGTTTAATGGGAATACGACAGTCAGAAGCATTTTGAATCTTTCAACTGCATAAACCGCATGTGGAATAGTTGCCGACATTATCAGAGCCTCCCCCTATGGAATCGGTGTTCCAATCACAGCATAACCGTACTCTTTTGAACCGTTTTCTGTCAATCTCGCTTTCCCACAATAATACAATACCGGGATCTTTGCAGATCCCGGCGCAACTTCCTATTCTTCGGTTAACCACTCTTTTACTTTTTCGTCCTCCTCACCAAGAATCTGCGCAATTTTTTCCACAGGCATCCCTTCCCGATCAAGAGCTTTCGCAGTTCTTTCACGTTCTCTTTTGCATTCTTTTTCATTTTCTTCCTGAATCAATCTCTCTAACGCATCACACATACCAACATTTTCCTCCTTTTCCGTCGCTTTTAGTTCTGATACCCTCTGTGCCAGAACCTCGCTGTACATTTCATCAGCATTTTTGCAGTTCAAATCATGCATCAGTCTCCCCAGGGCCGTATTCTTGTCCTGCATTGAAGAGTTCACATATATGATATGCGAGCCGTCTCCAAACATTCCCCCGGTCTCTTCGATAACTCTATCTGCATGATAGATCGGAAGCCCTTTTCCCGGTGCATCATCTTTCGTGATAAAAATCACATAGCTGTCCGGCAGCTCCTCACAATCCTGTCCCGGGTTCAACGTATTCATATCCAGCAGGCCACTGTGATATCTCGCCCTCTTTGGGGATGCTCCCTCTCGTAATGATAATTTTAGTTTCAGAAACTGTTCTTTCATATGAACTTTCCTCTTCTCCGCATATCGTTTCTCAAAGGAATTATCGGAATGTATCCTTAACTTTCTGTTCTCACAAAAGTTTTATCTTCTGTACAGATAAATAGTTTTTCTGTACCACCTTTCTTTTAGTCCTGTATGTTCTTAGATTAGCAAGAATTATATCTTCCGTCAACGAAACTTTTTATAAACTTATCCCTCAAAATGTCATCCAGTTGCTTCTCCTGTAATTTGAATTTTGATTGGAAAATGAAATGTTTTTGTAATAATTTGGAATTTCCATGGGGCATTCTGCTGTGAAAGATGTGTTTAAGGTGCGAAATGTTACATGTTTGTTACAAAATTAAAATGAAAGTGTTGATTATTTGCGAAAATGTGTTATACTTAGCGTACAAAATATTTAAGAGGTGTTATTTTATGAAAAGCAAAAAAGTTCTTTCACTGCTTCTTGCATGTGCAGTGACCGTATCTATGGGAACAACCGTATTTGCTTCCACAGAAGATCAGATTGCAGCAGCGCAGGAACAGAAGCAGGAGGCGCAGGCGGGACTTGCTCAGGCACAGGCGAACATCAGTAATCTGGAAAGCAAGAAACAGGAACTCGAAACCTACCTGTCAGAACTGAATACTCAATATACAGAACTTACCGACAGTATTTCACAGCTCAGCGTAGAAGCCGCTGAAAAAGAAGAAGAGCTGAAAAATGTGCAGGCAGAGCTTGAAAAAGCAAAACAGGATGCACAGGATCAGTACGAAGCCATGAAGATCCGTATTAAATATATGTACGAAAATGGCGGAAGCACAATGCTTGAGCTTCTTCTTTCTTCAAATAATCTTTCTGATTTCTTAAATGAAGCAAGCAACATCGCATCCATTTCTACATATGACAGAAATATGCTTAAGAAATATGAAGAAACGCAGGAAGCAATCAAAACTCAGGAGGCGCAGGTGGAAGAAGAATCTACTTCTATCAGCAATCTTCTGACAGAAAAAAGCTCCAAACAGCAGGAAGTTCAGAATCTGGTATCCACTACCAGCGATAATATCAGTTCCTATGTAAACCAGATCAGTGCAAGTCAGGATGAGGCAAGCGCACTGATGGCACAGGTAAACAGCGCTGACAGCAGCATTTCACAGCTGATGGAACAGGCAGAGCAGGAACGTGCAGCAGAGGAAGCTGCGGCAGAAGCGGCTCAGGCTGCAGAAGCAGCTCAGAATACAGAAGAGACCGGTGTAGCGGATGAAGGTGACAGCACCGACGAAAATGTTGATTCTTCTGCAAGTGAAGAAAGTTCTGAATCTGTTGATACAACTGAAGATACATCCTACACAGAAGACAGCAGTTCTTCCGATGATGTCTCCGCAGACACTTCAGTTTCAGAGGACACTTCCTCAGACAATTCGGACAGCAGTTCTTCCGATTCCGGTTCTTCCAGCCAGGGAAAATACCTTGGAAACTTTATGCTGACAGGATATTGTAACTGCGCACAGTGCTGCGGAACAGCAGGAAATGCAACTGCAAGCGGTGTTATGCCGACAGCAGGACATACTGTAGCGATGGCTGGTGTACCGTTTGGAACACAGCTTCTGATTAATGGTACCGTTTATACCGTAGAAGATCTTGGAACTCCTTATGGACATGTTGACATTTATTGTGGCAGCCATAGCGAGGCACTGAGCTTCGGATTACAGTATGCGGATGTGTACCAGTTAAATTAAAGGGGAATTTTAATATATACAGAGAACAGCAGGCCATGAAGGTCTGCTGTTTTGCGTTACGTTATTTTAGAGATATGGTGTACCGGGGATTTCCGGATAGGAGCCCATGCCGATCAGAAGTTCCAGACCAACCTGGCGTGCCTCGAGTACAGCCGCCTTAACTGCACTGGCATCACCGGAGATACCGAGGATCACTTCATTGGAATGACTGGTTCCGATGCTTGGGGTCATATAGCAGGTAATATTTACTGCAGATGCCTTCATTGCGGTGTCCGCCATCACAAGGCCGATTGCAGCCGGGGAGCCTGCCATGAATCCGAATGCTTCACCGGGTACTGCATGAAAGGCTTTCTGTAATGCAGTGCCTGCACTCGCAGAATAAGTAAATTCCAGATGTCCGGATTCGCTGATATAAAGTTCACCGGCATTTTTCTTTGTGAGTTCCAGTGCCAGTTCAATCGCATGACGCACATCCGAAACATCATTTCCACCGATCACGATATAGTTTCCATGACCGCCCCAGCCTTTGGTGTCGCGCGGAAATTCGATGGAAAGCACCTCTGTATTGGTTGCTTTGACCGCATCATCGATCGCTGTGATCTGTCCTGCCGCGCCTGTCCTTGAACTGAACAGTCCGAGCGCATGATATTTGGCACCCACATTCATTTCTTTTAATAATGTATCATCAATTCCGGAAATCACCAGTCCGATCGTATCAAGAACGGTGGTTCCCACAAATTCTGTCCGCGTACAATGTGTACTGATACTTTTTACATCAATCATGAGAAAACTCCTTTCTGTTCTGATAATTATTTAGCATCATCAGAAACAGATCTTTGATATAAATATAACGTATTATGTACTCGTTTGCAAGAAAGAACACCGGCAAAACCCATATTGAATATACTTTTAAATTTTTTAAATTTTTTTGAAAAAATCTCAAAAAAGTTGTTGACATTTGTATTCCACTATAATATAATATGTCTTGCGTCAAGCGACAAAGCAAAATTAAATAACGAAGTGTGGCTCAGTTTGGTAGAGCGCTGCGTTCGGGACGCAGAGGCCGCAGGTTCAAATCCTGTCACTTCGACTACTTGGCAGGGGCGCCGAAAACTTTAGGAATAAGGTTTTCGGTGTTTTTTTGCGTTGGCATAAAAAGTATCAAAATTCATCTGGTCACGAATTTAGTCACGAATAATACAACTTTCTATCAACATTGCAAGAAGAATATAACAACTTTTAAAAATCTCATGTTGTCTGGATATTTTTATATTTCACCATTTCCACTCCTGAATATCTTTTCCAGTCTTATCATTATATATCAAATGCTAATATAAGGAGAAATTAACCGGAAGTACACACAAATCGAAAAGCCAGATACCTCGAATAAGCATAAGTCATCTGAAGGCCCACCAAAATCCCGTAATTGGATACCTCGAATAAGCATAAGTCATCTGAAGGCCCACCAAAATCCCGTAATTGGATACCTTGAATAAGAGCAAGTCATCTGAAGGCCCACCAAAATCCCACAATTAGATACCTTGAATAAGAGTAAGTCATCTGAAGGCTCACCAAAATCCTCAAATTGGTTGACTCAGCGTATAATAAGCCTTCCAGTGGTCACTGCGTACATCGAAATCAGATGGTTCTGGTATGACTAACCCAAACCAAAGTCAACATACCGGCACTGTTCTAACACAAGCACCTCCGCTCAGTATCAACATGCCAATCGTATTTATAATTTTCTATACCGTAAAAAAATACCCGGACGGGAAACATCTCTCACTTCAATTATAAGTGATTTTCTCCATCCGGGTATACCTTCTCTTTATTTTATTGTTTTTGTATTTTCTTTATTTAATCCCAGCCCATACATTCTGTTCCGGTTTATTCTGCTGCTTCAACTGCTTCCACAGGCTCTGCCTCCAGCATTTCCTGATACTTACCAAGAATCAGTTTCTGAATCATGTCTCTTGTACCGGAATTGATCGGATGAGCAATGTCTCTGTACTCTCCGTCTGTGGCCTTACGGCTCGGCATAGCGATAAACAGTCCTTTTTCGCCTTCGATCACTTTGATATCATGAACTACGAATTCCTCATCAATTGTGATAGAAACAACTGCTTTCATCTTTCCTTCTTTTGCTACTTTTCTTACACGTACGTCTGTAATATTCATCGTGTCTGCCCCTTTCATTTTCATACGCATTTATGAGTTCGCATTATAATGCGTATCTCTCATTTTTCTCAACGACGATTTTAATCCCGTCTTCGCCGCAATAGCAGGAATTTGCACGAATGGTATCCCTGCTCTCAACAATACAGTTCTCGATACGTGTATTGTCCCCAATATAAACATTATTAAGAATCACAGAGTTCTTAATCACACAGTTATTTCCTACATAGACATCTTTAAACAGAACCGAATTTTCGACAGTTCCGTTGATGATCGAACCACTCGAAACAAGACTGTTCTTAACGACTGCCCCCGGATTATATTTAGCCGGCGGAAGATCATCGATCTTTGTTTTGATCGACGGTTCCTGTCTGAAGAAATAATTGCGGATATCCGGTCGCAGGAAATCCATGTTGGTACGATAGTATGCTTCTGCAGTAGAAATATTGCTCCAGTAAGCATCCATCTTGTATCCATAGATTCTCTTGAGATTTTTGTAACGGATCAGGATATCGTTTACAAAATCATGTCTGCCCTCAAGTGCCGCACGCTCCAGAAGCTCGATCAGCTGTCTTCTTCTTACTACGTAGATACCTGTAGAGATTGTATTATAGGAAGAAACAATCGGTTTTTCTTCAAATTCTATAATCCTGTTATCCTCATTCATACGTACCACGCCAAAGCGTTCTACTTCTTTCTGATCTTCACAGGTAGTGCAGACCACTGTAATATCCGCCCGCTTTGCAATATGATACTCAAGCACTTTATTATAATCCATCCGGTATACACAATCACCGGATGCAATAACTACATATGGTTCATGACTTTTTTTCAGGAAATCAATATTCTGATAAATGGCATCCGCCGTTCCCTGATACCACAGGCTGTTGTCCTTCGTGATCGTAGGAGTAAATACAAACAGGCCTCCCTGCTTACGTCCGAAATCCCACCATTTCGAGGAACTTAAATGTTCATTCAAAGAGCGGGCATTGTACTGTGTCAGTACAGCTACCTTCTGAATATGCGAATTTGCCATATTGCTCAATGCAAAATCAATGCTGCGGTAACTTCCCGCTACAGGCATCGCTGCGATAGCCCTCTTATCCGACAGTTCTCTCATGCGGCTGTTGTTTCCGCCAGCCAGAATAATACCTATTGCTCTCATGCCTGCTCACCATCCTTTGCTTTGATCACCTGTCCGCTCTCCAGGATTCCTCCCGGATAATCTTCTGCTGTAGTCACTCCGGATATGGCGGTGTTTCTGCCTATTTTTACATTATCAGGAATTACACTCTGCTCTCCGACCGTCGCCAGCCCGAATGCATAAACTGCCGGTTTCAGTACGTTTGCCGCTTCTTCTCCAAAGCCCAGTGTAACTTTATTTCCGATCACAACGTCTTCCGCTACGATTGCCTTATCAAGAACGGTATCTTCTCCGATCTGCGAATTCCGCATGATGATCGAATCCCTCACGACGGTGCCTTTGCCGATCACTACGTTCGGTCCGATCACAGAATGATATGCTTTACCATAGATCTCGGCACCTTCTCCGATCAGGCACTGATCTGTCACGGCATCCTCGGCAATATACTGCGGCGGAATGATGTCTCCCTTTGTATAGATCTTCCAGAATTCTTCGTACAGATTGAACTCCGGAATGATATCGATCAGTTCCATATTGGCTTCCCAGTAAGATCCCAGTGTACCGACATCTTTCCAGTAACCGTTGTATTCGTAGGCAAACAGCCTCTGTCCTTTTTCTTTACAATAAGGAAGAATATGCTTGCCAAAATCGCAATTACTCTGGTCTTTCAGTGCGATCAGTGCTTCTTTGAGCACCGGCCAGCTGAATATGTAGATACCCATGGAAGCAAGATTGCTGCTTGGTTTCTCCGGTTTCTCTTCGAACTCCGTCACACGCCCTGCCTCATCTGTAACCATGATTCCGAAGCGGCTTGCTTCTTCTATCGGAACCGGCATACAGGCGATCGTTACATCTGCCTTATTTGCCTTGTGATAATTCAGCATGACTTCGTAATCCATTTTATAAATATGATCTCCCGAGAGAATCAGTACATAATCCGGATTGTACTGCTGCATATAATCCAGATTCTGAAAAATCGCATTGGCCGTCCCGGTATACCATTCGCTGTTGGTACTCTTTTCATATGGAGGAAGTACGGTCACACCGCCCTCGTTTCTGTCCAGATCCCACGGAATACCAATGCCGATATGGGTGTTCAGCCGCAACGGCTGATACTGTGTCAGAACACCGACTGTATCGATTCCTGAATTGATACAGTTACTCAACGGAAAATCAATAATACGATATTTCCCTCCAAAAGCGACTGCTGGTTTTGCTACTTTTTGTGTCAATACGCCCAGTCTGCTGCCCTGACCGCCAGCTAAAAGCATGGCAATCATTTCTTTCTTCATCATCACGCAATCACCTCTTGTATATTATGATGTTCCATTATACCATACTTCCAAATATTAGTGAACATTTTTTACAAATTATTTGTGCTTATTTCAAAAATTTTATATCTATTGCACACGTTTTTATTTCATACCGTTTCTATATGTTTGTTTTTATGTGCATTTTCGACAATTTTCGCCATTCTATTTCAGAACAAATGCACAGTAATATCTCCCAAAAGTAACACTTTTCATTTTTAGCCGACCGCGTTATAATGGAAATATTAAAGATAAGGAGATTATATTATGTATCAGATAGACTTCCATAAACCGCTCTCTATCCATTTTATCGGTATTGGCGGTATCAGTATGAGCGGACTTGCTGAAATACTTCTGGAAGAGGGTTTCACAATTTCCGGTTCTGACTCCAAAAAAAGCCCCCTGACCAGTCTTCTGGAAAGCAAAGGTGCAAAGATCTACTACGGTCAGCGCGCTTCCAACATTTCCGATTCTGTTCAGGTTGTTGTTTATACAGCTGCCATCCATCCGGACAACCCGGAATTTGCATGTGCGAAGGAAAAAGGTCTCCCAATGCTGACAAGAGCTCAGCTTCTCGGACAGATCATGCGCAACTACGACACTTCTATTGCAGTTGCCGGTACACATGGAAAAACCACAACCACTTCCATGTTGTCACACATTCTTCTGAAGGGCGAATGTGACCCGACGATCAGCGTCGGCGGTATCCTTCCGGCGATCGGCGGCAATATCCGCGTCGGCCAGTCCGAAACTTTCCTGACAGAAGCATGTGAATACACCAACAGCTTTCTCAGCTTTTTCCCGACACTCGGAATCATTTTAAATATGGATGCCGACCATCTGGATTTCTTTAAGGATATTGATGACATCCGTCATTCTTTCCGTAAATTTGCTGAACTTCTTCCGGCTGACGGCGCACTCATCATCAATGCAGACACCCCAAAATACGAAATGGTTGCCGAAAACCTTCCATGCAAAGTGCTCACCTACGGTCTCGAACACGACGCTGATTATACCGCTTCGGACATCACTTATGATGAGTTCGGACATCCGACTTTCCATGTTCTTCATAATGGTGAGGATATCGGTATCTGTTCTCTGAAAGTACCGGGTATCCACAATGTATCCAATGCCCTTGCTTCTATCGCAGCAGGCAGACTTCTTGGTCTTGACAATGAAGTGATCTTTGCCGGGCTGAAAGATTTCAGCGGTACAGACCGTCGTTTTCAGTACAAGGGCAAAGTCGGTGAAGTTACCATTATCGATGATTATGCACATCATCCGACCGAAATCGAGGCTACGCTTCATGCAGCACACAATTATCCACACAAAAAGATCTGGTGTGTATTCCAGCCTCACACTTATACACGTACGAAAGCTCTGCTTCCGGAATTTGCAAAGGCTCTGACACTTGCAGACCACGTGGTTCTTGCAGATATTTATGCAGCCCGCGAGACCGATAACCTCGGCATTTCCTCTGCCGATCTTCAGAAACAGATTCAGGAACTCGGCACTCCGTGCGAATATTTCCCGACTTTCGATGAGATTGAAAACTTTTTACTCGAGAATTGTACACAGGGTGACCTGTTGATAACTATGGGGGCCGGAGACGTTGTAAACATTGGCGAACAGCTCCTTGGCAAATAAGTTATCCACATTATCCACATGTTTATACACATTTTTTACCGTGTATGACATGTGGATTTTTTCTGCCATTTTACTTTACATAATATCCTGTCGAGTTATCGCAATTTTCGCGGAAATACAACAAACTTCGTCATTTTATGAGGTTACAAATAATTTACGACAAAAATCGATTTCCACATTATCCACATTATCCACATTTCTTTGTGGAAATCTCCTGTAGAAAAATACCCTATTCTCATTTGAAAAATCTTGTGCTATAATCCTAGTGTTCCAGATATACCGCAGTTTACGCGGTACCCGTAATGTCTGTTCACGCAGATATTTTCGTTTAGAAAGCGAGCGATCTATCATGTCAATGATCACATTACATAACACCTCCCATCCGGAGGTAACAATATTATCTAATACATTTATCGACAATTATATGCCGGAGGCCAATGGAGAATTTGTAAAAGTTTATATCTATCTTTTACGTGCCCTTTCCAGTGCTCCGGTTTCTTTCAGTCTGGAGCAGATGGCTGACCGGCTTCTCTGTACAGAGCGCGACATTCTCCGTGCGCTGAAATACTGGGCAAAGCAGGAGCTTCTGACTCTGGATTTTACAGACAATAATAAATTATGCGGGATTGCCCTGCTCTCCCCTTCCGCCACGTCTTCTGACAGCGCTGCTGCGGAAATCAGCGGTACTGCAGAACCGGTTTCAGCCGAAGTCTCTGCAACGCCGTCTCCCGCCCGCCAGGAAACACTCACCCCTGAGCGTGTAAGCGAACTGAAACAAAATGAAGACATTATCCAGCTTCTCTACGTCGCCGAACAATATCTCGGAAAGACACTCTCTCCCACAGAGATTCAGAAGCTTTTATTTTTCTATGACGGCCTTGGCATGTCCGTAGACCTGATTGACTATCTGATCGAGTACTGTGTCGGACACAATCACAAGAGCATACGCTACATCGAAAAGGTCGCCCTTGCATGGGCGCAGGAGGGCATCACCTCCGTTGAAGAAGCAAAGCAGTCCGGTTCCCGGTATAATAAAGATTATTTTTCTATTCTGAAGGCGCTCGGCATCACCAACCGTAATCCTGTCGAGACAGAGATCACGTTGATGGACACCTGGCTCAAGACCTATGGTTTTTCCATGGAGATCATTCAGGAAGCATGTAACCGTACCGTCCTCCAGACCGGTCAGGCAAGTTTCCAGTACACCGATAAGATTCTCGAAGGCTGGAAGCAGAAGGAAGTCCGCACGATGGACGACATCCGTTCTCTTGACAGCGCCCACAGAAAAAAACGTCAGGAAAAAAAGGCCGCACGGAACTCCCGTCCGACACCGGCATCCAACAACCGATTCAACAATTTCCAGCAGCGTGAATATAATTTCGACGAGTACGAAAAGCACCTGCTGAACCAGTAAAAGGAGAAAACCGTGGCACTGCAGAATTTTCAGTATGATATTATCATGAGAGAGTATAACCGCCGCCAGTCACAGGTACAGCATGACCTGGAAGAACGCCGTGCAAAGGCTTTCGCACGTGTACCGAGGCTTCTGGAGATTGACGGGGAAGTCGCGGCCTTAAGCGCGCAGAAGGCCCGTTCTCTGCTTCTGGGAGAATCCGGTTCTGTCGACGATCTTAAGAAAGATGTGGCTGCACTCTCCGCCGAACGTCGTTTGCTTCTTAAGAAGAACGGTTTTTCCGAAGATTATCTTGAACCGCATTACTTCTGTCCGATCTGTCAGGACACGGGGTATACTGATGGTCAGAAATGCTCCTGTTTTAAGAAAGCTGAGATTGAATTGCTCTATACACAGTCCAATCTCACCGAGATTCTCAAAAAAGAGAACTTTGAGCACTTTTCTTTTGACTGGTATTCTGATACAATAAAAAACGAAGCTACCGGACTGACTGCCCGTGAGACCGCCAGACGCGCTTACGATGCCGCAGTAAACTTTGTCCGGGATTTTGATACACGCTCACAGAACCTGTTTCTGTACGGCAGCACCGGAGTCGGAAAGACGTTCCTCTCCCACTGCATTGCCAATGCTCTTCTCGAAAGCGCACATTGTGTTCTTTACTTTTCCGCGTTTGACTTGTTTGACCGTCTGGCGCAGACAGCTTTCTCGAAGAAACCGGAGACAGATATGGGCGATGATTTTATTTTTGACTGTGATCTTCTTATTATAGATGATCTCGGGACTGAACTGACCAACAGTTTTGTTTCGTCTCAGTTGTTCCTGTGTATTAACGAGCGTATCGCACGCCGCAAATCCACGATCATTTCGACGAACCTGAAACTGGAAGACTTTTCATCCACCTATTCCGAGAGAACTTTTTCCCGGATAGCAAGCAATTATCAGATGTTGAAACTTATTGGCAAAGATATCCGAATCCAGAAAATATTTTTAGGAGGAAAATAAACGATGGCACAGCTTAACAGCAAAGAACTGACAACACTTCCGGTAGGCAGACTCGGACTGGTTCCTCTCCAGAGTTGCCGCCCACTTGGCGAAAAGGTTGACGAGTGGCTTGTACAATGGAGAAAAGAGCGTAACAGCCCTGAATTAGATTCTTTTGCATTCGAAGGATATAGACGTGATTCTTATATCGTTGATGTCAAAACACCGCGTTTTGGTTCCGGTGAAGGTAAAGGTGAGATCGGTGAATCCGTTCGTGGCGACGATATTTATCTTATGGTAGATGTATGCAACCACAGTCTTTCCTACAGAATCAGCGGTTTTACGAACCTGATGTCCCCGGATGATCATTTCCAGGATCTGAAGCGTGCCATTGCTGCAATTGGCGGCAAAGCCCGCAGGATCAATGTCATCATGCCATATCTCTATGAGAGCCGCCAGAGCAAACGTGTCGGTCGTGAATCCCTTGACTGCGCTTCTGCGCTTCAGGAACTCACCAGCATGGGAGTAGATAATATCATTACATTTGACGCACATGATGCCCGTGTACAGAACGCAACTCCGCTTCACGGATTCGAGACGATCCAGCCGTCATATCAGTTTATCAAAGCCCTTCTCAACAATGTTGAAGGACTTCATATCGACAATGACCATTTCATGATCATCAGCCCGGACGAGGGAAGCATGCGCAGAGCTATCTATCTTGCAAACGTACTTGGTGTGGATATGGGTATGTACTACCGCCGTCTCGACTACAGCAAAATGGTCAAAGGCCGTCATCCGATCGCAGCTTACGAGTTCCTCGGACCAAAGCTTGAAGGCAAAGATGTCATCCTGATCGATGATATGATTTCTTCCGGCAAGAGCATCCTTGAGATTGCATCTCTTCTTAAGAAACGCGGTGCCGGCAAGATCTTTATCTGCACCACATTCGGTCTCTTCACCGAGGGAATGGAAAAATTTGACGAAGCTTACCAGAATGGTATCTTTGATAAACTTCTTACTACAAACCTTGTTTATCAGACACCGGAGCTTCTCTCCAAACCATATTACATCACATGCGATATGAGCAAATACATCGCACTGATCATTGATACACTGAATCATGATATGTCTGTCAGCCACCTTCTGAATCCTGCAGACCGAATCAAACGTTGTGTCAGCAACTATATGGCTCAGTACGAAAAATAATTTTTCAGATATCCCGGTCAGAAGTTTATGCCGTCGGATATTTGGCAACAGAAAACCCCTGCGGAATCTCTTCCACAGGGGCTTTCTTTATTGTCATATCGTTATTGTATTGCAGGCAATGCCTGTATTCTTCAACACTTCTAATTCTTTTTTCTTACCGGTACTTACGATTACCTGTCTCTGATCTCCTGTAAGCCATGCGACAGTCTGGGCAGCATTTTCCAGGTCATATGCTCCAAACATTTCTTCCAGCAGTACAGGCAGCTTCTCAGCACCGCACAGAATCTCACCCATGGCAAGACGAAGAGAAAGATATATCTGTCCTACTGTGATCAGCCGGAGATTCTCTATCGATACAAGATCACTTCCCGTATCTACGCGGATATGGAAGTCTTCATCAATCAAAAGCTCTTTGCACTCTCCGCCTGTGATTCCGCGGAGGATCTCTGACATGGTCTCAACCAGACGGTTTCCTGTCTTCTCGTAGATTCTGGCAGATAATTTCTCGATCGTATCCATTGCATAATTAATAGAATCGATCTCTATCTCATCCATCAGAGGAAGATATGCATATTCTTCCATCTCCCGAAGTTCATCTGTCAGATTGGCAAGTGCCATATTCTTTTCGTGAAGTTCGTCATCCAGTTCATTTCTGCCGTCCTGAAGCTTATCCTGCTTCGCCAGCCATCTGCTCTTCATACGTTTACGTTTTTCCAGCTCGCGCACGGTCTGCATCTCAAAATTAGTCTCTGCCATAAAGACAAGCACTCCCGCAATTCCCACCAGGATTGCCGGAACCACGGTCTGCATGTTCATTCCCATATAAATTGCTGCGGAAAAAGCCGCAATAACAGTAGCACACATTATAATGATCTGTGTGCGGTTCTTTTTTTCCAGTTCGCTGATACGTCCGTCCAACATCTGAAAACCATTGCTGTCTCCACTTGTCTGCAGTGCGCTTTGCTGCTCTCCGATCTGCTGTTTCTGATCCTCCAGATTGCTGATCTCCGCGCGCAAACGGCGAATTGCCGTGCTTACTTTGCCTTTTTCAAGCTGATCTGCTTTTTTGCGTCGTTCTACCTGTACCTGATATCCTTTGCGGGTCATCTTAAGTCTTTGCGCAGTACGACGTGGATCCACTGTCCTGTCTGCGCTCCACTGGAATCCCGCAATCTGACGCTGTACTTCACGCACGATCTCTGAACCGGTATTTCCTTTAAGAGGTGCAATACAGATTGCATTCTCAAAAACGGATTCACTGATTCCCAGAGCTACTTTCGAATCGCTGATCCGGTCCGCATCCATCAGCTCTCCGCTTGTTTCACAGAGAAGCTCACTGTACGGAGTCTCCCGGTGCAGATCACGTGTCAGACGGTAATTTCTTCCGCCACTTTCAAACCAGAGAACGCCGGCATATGGAAATTCCGCATTGCCAAAAAGCATTTTTTCTATAAATGTGCGTACTTCCTCCCGCATCTGTTCTTTTTCATCGTACAGTACATTCAGACCGGATGTAAATTTCAGTGTTTTGTTTTTTATTGATCCGAAATCCTTGATTTCTATCTGTCTGATTTTCATAATCGTTTCCTGTCATCTGCCAGAACCTGTGTACTCAAAAGTGCCTGTAACCCATAGTACAGTGCCTTCTTTTCTACAACAGTCAGATCTTTGTTCAGAAATTTGTTTATATAATCACCGATCAGTGTTCCTCGATACTGCCGGTAAAGTTCCTCTATTTTGTATGCCGGTCTGGATTCATCCATAATTTCAACAATATTGCCCAGTCCATGCAGCCGCTCAGTCAGCAGTACATTATCCGGAGAAACCCTGCCTTTCAGAATAAGGCGGTATATGTTTCTGCCACCACGACGCATCACTTCACTGCGCAGCATTTCTTCGAGCTTATACTGAGTCGTATCACTGTCTACGTTCAAAACAAGATTCTGATAGGATCGGTTCGCGCACGGCACAAGACGTACTTTCACATTGCCGTCCTCATATTCACCCTGAATATAGCCGTGTTTACCAAGATCATTGCGATCCAGTGGCTCCAGCGAACCAGAATAGGCAATCTTGTCGCGGCAGACTGTATGCGGCTTATGAGAGTGTCCCAGCGCTACATAATCAAACCCCGCTGCTGCAAGTCCGGTAAAATCCATCGGACAGCAGCTTAAATCCCCACCATGCGCAAGAAGCACATGAAATCCCGGCTTGTTGAGCGGTTTCCACTCGTCATACAGCGGTGTACGCACCTCTTTGTGTTCGAAACTAAGTCCATAGACAAATATATTTTTCTCCGGAATCTCCACACAGCGTTGTTCTTCCGCATCAAAAAATGTGACATTCTGCGCCCAGCGAAATGTCCGGTAAAAAGAGTTCTCTTTTATGTAATCATGGTCTCCTGCCATGAGAAAGATTCTGGTCTCCGGAATTGCGGCGAACCATTCATTGACCTGTCGAAGCTGGCCAAGCAGTGGCTGCCGGTGAAAAAGATCTCCGGCTATAAACAACAAATCCACCGGATTTTTGCGGATACCCGCAATAACCCGGCGGAATGTTTCCCAGATTTCTTCTTCTCTCTCGTGGCTCCAGGGGCAGCCCCGGTCAGGAACCGCACCCAAATGCACATCGGAAAGATGAATAAATCTTATCATGCAAAACTACTCCTTATAAATCGCAGTTGTTTACTGTTCTCGGGAATGGAATGACGTCACGGATATTACCCATACCTGTCAGGTACATTACGCAGCGCTCAAATCCAAGTCCGTATCCGGAATGACGGGTAGAACCGTATTTACGCAGATCCATGTAGAACTGATAATCCTCAGCCTTCAGACCCATCTCATCCATACGGGCTTTCAGCTTGTCGTAATCATCCTCTCTCTGGCTTCCGCCGATGATCTCTCCGATTCCAGGAACAAGACAGTCCATAGCGGCAACAGTCTTGCCGTCTTCATTCTGTTTCATGTAGAATGCCTTGATTTCCTTCGGATAATCGGTAACAAATACCGGTTTCTTAAAGATCTGCTCTGTCAGATAACGTTCATGCTCTGTCTGAAGGTCACATCCCCAGAATACTTTGTAATCGAATTTGTCGTTGTTTTTCTCCAGAAGTTCGATGGCTTCTGTGTAAGTTACATGACCGAATTCAGAATTTACTACATGGTTCAGACGATCCAGAAGACCCTTGTCAATAAAGGAATTAAAGAAGTTCATTTCCTCCGGAGCATTCTCAAGGACATAACGGATCACGTATTTCAGCATCTCTTCTGCAAGGTCCATGTTGTCATCCAGATCTGCAAATGCACATTCCGGCTCGATCATCCAGAACTCTGCTGCATGACGTGTTGTGTTGGAGTTCTCAGCACGGAAAGTCGGTCCGAATGTGTAGATGTTACGGAATGCCTGTGCATAGGTCTCACCGTTGAGCTGACCGCTTACAGTAAGGTTGGTCTCTTTGCCGAAGAAGTCCTGGCCGTAGTCTACCGTGCCATCCTCATTCATCGGTGGATTTTTCATGTCAAGTGTAGTAACCTGAAACATCTCTCCTGCACCCTCACAGTCACTTCCTGTGATCAGTGGAGTGTGTACATATACAAATCCTTTCTCCTGGAAGAATTTGTGGATCGCATATGCGCAAAGAGAACGTACGCGGAACACTGCCTGGAAGGTGTTGGTTCTCGGTCTTAAATGTGTCATGGTTCTCAAGTATTCCAGTGTATGACGTTTTTTCTGAAGCGGATAGTCCGGAGCAGATGCACCCTCTACCTGTACTTCGTCTGCCTGGATTTCAAATGGCTGCTTTGCTTCCGGTGTCGGAACCAGTGTACCTTTGACAATGATCGCAGCACCAACATTTAATTTGCTGATCTCTGCAAAGTTTGGCATGTTGTCATGATATACGACCTGCAGAGTCTCAAAAAAAGTACCGTCATGAAGTACGATAAATCCAAATGCCTTGGATCCACGTACACTTCGTACCCATCCTCCTACGGATACCTCTTTGTTCAGGTATTCTTCTCTGTTTTTATAAATTTCTTTTACCGTTGTGAGCTTCATAATCTATACCTCTCTGTTTATTCATTTCTCATCCAATTGCTTTCTAGTATAGACTATTCAACAGATTCCTGCAAGGAGTAAATCAGGGAGAACCGCTGTTTTTATTCATTCCACTTAAGGATTCCGGCGGCTGAATACTCATCCGCCATATTATAGGAAGCAATTCCTTTCTCGGTCACAAGGTAAAAAGTATCTTTGATATAAATTCCACGTGCAGTACGGTAGTCCTGCCATTCCATCCCGTCGTCAAACAGACCGCAGTCGTTCATCTTCACATAGGCATTCGGAACAAAACCGTCCTCTTCATCAAAGGAGAATACACTGTAATAGAAGTTTTCACTCGAATCATAGACATCCGAATTGCTTCCGTACATACCGTAAGCAAAACCAAACAGGCCTTTCTTCGGCGCAGCCAGGATCGAACGATAATTTGTAAGTGCATCGCAGAAAGAAACATCCTTCAGTACAAAACGGTCGGTTTCTTTTACATCGGACGGATCACTGATGTCAAACATTGAGCACTTCATTCCAATCGTATTTCCGGTATCCGAATCTGTCTCCCATCCGATCCCGAGCAGCTTGTTTTCGCCATAGAAGTGCAGGTAAGAGGAAAATCCGGTAATTTTCAGCTCACCGAGCACTTTCGGATTTTCCGGGTCTGAAAGATCGACGGAGAAAAGAGGGTCTGTGTTTCTGTATGTGACAAAATACCCGGTTTCCCCCATAAAGCGGGCAGATTTGATTTCTTCACCTTTTGCAAGATTCTCGATCTTACCGACTGTTTTCATTGAAGAATCCAGCACATACAGGCTGTTGCTCCGTGAAAAATCACTGTAATCGGAGCTCCAGGATTCCACAGTCGTTACCACACGGAGATAATCTGCATATTCATCTAATGAAAAGTTGTCATTGAGTTCTCCCGCGACGGAGCCCGTGCTTCCGTCCGTGAATTTGCCGTCTGCATAACCAATGCGTACAAGTTCTGTACGGGTCTCTTTTTCGTTCCAGGTCGATACTGCGGAATAAATATTGTTTTCGCTTACGTAGAAGGTTTCTGCACCGCTGACAACTGCCATGATATCAGAAGCCTGATCCGGTGTCCCGGCTGCAACTGCGCCGGAAACCAGATATGCCTTTCCATTGTAGGAAAAATCATCCGAACCCTCCTGCTCCGGCAGGTAAATATGATCATATGCAATATATTCCTGTCCGCTTCTCGGGACATAATACTCAAGCTGATCTGCATTGTTTCCCGTATCCGGCGTGTAGGAAGTAAAAAGATACAGATAACCGTTGCTTCGTCTGGATGAGAGATAGGAACCGTCCTGCTGATAAGTTCCTGTCAGTTTCGGAGCATTTCTGTCCGATATATCGTACGTCAAAACCGAAACGGTCGTCACCGGCATGCTGTAGCTTGAGCGTACCGACTGCGTACTGTCGCTGTCGGAGTCCTCATCACTCGTTGACGGAAGATTCAGTTCTCCTTTGTAAGTAACGTATTCTACCTGCTGGCGGATCAGTTGCAGGCAGCTTCCTTCCACATACATTTCTTTGTAATCGGCACTGTTTTCGCCGTTAATTGTGCCAACCAGCTTCATGGAAGCCGCGTCTACAATCCGGACTGTGCCCTTGCTGTCCATCGCATAAATACAGGTGCCGTCTGTCTTTACGATATCTGCTTCGTCGACCGTTTCTTCCTGTGTGTTGGTGGATGAATAATCACCCGAATCCGATTTTTCATCATAGCTGAAAGCAGAATCAGTTTCGCCTTCCGGATACGCAGCAATTACGCTGTCCGGAGAAACTGCATCCGATGATGCCATATCTGATGCTGCCGCTGTATTTGCGCTTCCGGTGTCAGCCGATTCTTCGATTGTCATTACACGGGCATAGTTGCTGGTAGTCGGATTTTCATTCCATTCTTTAAGCATATCGTACAGATCTTCATAGCTGTCCATATGGGTGATACCGGAAACCGGATCTGTCACCTGTGCGACTTTGACAGATTCGGTCACTTCCGGTGCAGCTTTGTCGGCTTCTTCGGCACTTTGAATATCTGCCTGTGCCAGTGCAGTTTCATTGGCAATCTCTGAGGCGGTCTGTGCATCATTACTTGCTGTCTCTTCGGTACTCTCCAGTGTCTGAGTGTCATTACCTGCTGTATATGTTGTGCCTCCTGGCTTTGCCTCGGTACGCGTCTTTAACATCCCTGGAACGATTCCCAGTGCTGCAATTACAACGACTGCCGCCGCTGCTGCGCCGATATAGCGGGAAGTTCTGGCATTCCAGAATCTGTGAGTGGTAGTGTCTTTTGGCTGATCGTCTTTCTCCGTCCGGACCGCTTCATTTGGCTGCTGTTTTTCACTCTGCTCTTCGAGCATTTTCTGTATATTCTCCGGTTTCAGGGATTCCGGAACCGGGGTGTCTTCCATTGATTTCCTGATCTTATCCATTAATTCTCTGTCATCCATATTGCTGCCTCCTTTCTATGCAAGAAATTCTTTCATCTTATTCAGTCCGCGGCTGATCTGCGAACGGACAGTATTGTGGTTCATCTGCATCATTTCTCCGATCTCATGGCTCTTGAATCCACCCACGATATTGAGACAGATGATCCGGCGTTCTGTTTCATCCAGACGATCCAGCGCCTCCCGCACCTGCAGGCTCTCTTCCGTAGCATCACCTGCTGGCAGGTCATCCGGCAGTTCGACCGTCTTCTGCGTATATTCTTTTAGTTTGCGCCTGCATTTATTGGACAGTATCTGAAAAATCCATGCCCGGAATTTCTCCTGGTCACGCAGCTTCTCCACGGTTGCAAACGCATCCGTCACCGTCTCGCTCACGGCGTCCTCCGCATCCTGCGGATTCTTCAGGGTATGGAGTGCAAAATAGTACAGCTCCCTGTACACCTTCTCATAATATGCGGCAAATACTTCAGGCTTTTTTAAATCGTCCATGTTTCACCTCTGTTTCTGCCCGGCCCCCGCCGGTTCTGTGTTTTGTTTGATGCATCTGTATATTAGTGTCATTTTAGCATGGTTTTGTTGCATGGCTGTAAAAATTTTTCTGCATATATACAAAAAGAACCCGGAATTTCTTCCGGGTTCCACTTTCTGATACTTTTACACTATGTAATTATAATGTCTCGATGAATCTCATAAATGCTGCTCTGCCTTCTGGTGTGCATTTGTATACACCGGCATCTTCGAGTACGTGTACAAACACAATGCCGACCTCTTTCCGAAGGATTTCATGGATGTTGTCCTTGTTGATGTCCTTGTATTTCGGGAGCACTTCTGCTGCCCATGCCGCATGTTTCTCGATCTTTTCGTTGGAAGCGATGTCTTTGCCTTCGAGAATGTATTCTTCGAGAAGCTCCAGTTCTTCTTTCAGACGTGCCGGAAGTACCGCAAGTCCCATAACCTCGATGAGGCCGATGTTTTCTTTTTTGATGTGATGATACTGCGCATGCGGATGATATACACCAAGCGGATTTTCCTCGGTTGTGATGTTGTTTCGAAGTGTCAGATCCAGCTCATACATGTCACCGACTTTACGTGCGATCGGAGTGATCGTGTTGTGCGGTTCACCGTCTGTCTCAGCAAAAATAAATGCTGCTTCATCCGTATATCCTCTCCAGACTTCCAGTACATGTGTCGCAAGATCGACCAGACGGTCAGAGTCTTTATGGCGGATACGAAGCACAGACAGTGGCCACTTCACAATGCCTGCCTCTACATCCTCATAACCCGGGATCGTCACCTGTTTCTCGATCGGAGCTTTTGCCATTGCAAATGTATAATGACCACCCTGAAAATGATCATGGCTCAGAATAGAGCCGCCAACGATCGGAAGATCCGCATTGGAACCAAGGAAATAATGTGGGAACAGTTTGACAAAATCAAACAGTTTGATAAATGCATTTCTCTCGATCTTCATCGGGGTATGCTTGCTGTTAAACACGATACAGTGCTCATTGTAATATACATACGGAGAATACTGGAATCCCCATGGTGTATCATTGATCGTGATCGGAATGATTCTGTGGTTCTGTCTCGCCGGATGATTGACACGGCCTGCGTATCCCTCGTTTTCCGGACAGAGCAGACATTTCGGATAACTGCTTGCTTTGGCATTCTTTGCTGCTGCGATCGCTTTCGGATCTTTTTCCGGTTTGGAAAGATTGATCGTAATGTCAATTTCTCCATATGGGCTGTCCACTTTCCATTTCTGGTCTTTCTTTACACGATAACGGCGGATATAATTGCTGTCCTGACTCAGTTTGTAAAAATAATCCGTTGCTTTCTGCGGATCATCCTGATATCTGTCCCAGAACTCTTTCTGCACCTGTGCCGGACGAGGCATCAGGCAATTCATCAGTCTGGTGTCAAAAAGATCACGATAAACCACGCTGTCCTCGATCAGTCCTCTCTTTACTGCTTCATCCAGAAGTTCATTCAGAGTTTCTTCCAGATCTACGCCTGAAAATTTTTCTTCCGGTTCGGTGTATTCATCTTCATGAAATACATCCAGAAGAAGGTTCGTCGTGTAATTTCTCTCACACTCCAAAACCAGTCCTGACTCAACTCCATACTGTACAAGTTTTGCGATGCCTTTGCTTAACATAAGCCTGTCCTCCTGTAAAATTATTTTTGATTATCAAGATAAGAAATAAATACATTGCCCGCCTGCTGGAAAAGAGCGGTACTGTCGTTCATTCCATACGGGCTGACTTCGCCTGTCGCAGGATCCAGAAGCCATGTATTGTATGCATCATATCCGACGATCACGACACTGGTATCTGCACCGGTTTTTGCTATAACAGCACGCTGTGCGCTGATCTCATAAAGGACATTTTCCAGACTGCATCCGGTAAGGTCGATCACGGTTCCGGAATCTCCCAGACCTTCTTGCAGCTTGTCTTTATCCCACGAACCACTTCGGATGATCTCAGGAACATCCGCCGTGTTCAGCGTAAGCTGTGTTTTCATATTTCCACGTTCCCAGACATATTGCTGTGCCCGGTTCAAAACCACACCGGTCCGGCTGTCTGCCTGCAGTACTGCCTGTGCCGGATCTGTCCACACACTGTCCAGACCACCGCGGGCATATACATAATAAACATCTCCAAGCTGGCTCTTGTCCACTTCAACCTGAACAATGTTCTCGTTGCCGTTTTTTATTTTGGCAGTAAGAATCAGCGGTTCATCTGCCTCCGGTTTGTCAGTGAATACCAGCTTGACGATAATACCCTGACGTGTCGTGCTTGTCTGCTCCACAGAAACCAGATCTGCCGAAGTTTTCTTATTATTCATGATATTGTCTTTATTCTTTACGGTGTACGCATTTCCATTCTTTTCTGACAGATTAAATTCCATCATAGAACTTCCGACCGTCACGTCTGTAATATAATATCCATCCTGATGATACTCTTTTTTGATATTTCCGTCAAAGTCCTCAATCTTTATAGATGTGATTCCATCGACCGTATGCCCGTTTTCATCAGTAAGACTGTCCCCGTCAAGCACATTTCCGTAAATCAGATCTTCGTTCATAAAGCCGAGTACCCGAAGCTGCTGCGAAGCATCCGGTGTATCATTTCTTGTCTTCAGCGAGTCAAAATCTATGTATTCGATCTGTCCTGCCTGATCACCGTCCATGATCCGCCATGCCGCATGTGCATTCGTCTCAGATACGGCAAACTGATTACTGTCGATGTTTTCTGCCAGAACTTTATATTCGCTGTCATCAATATTGATCTGGTAAAGACTTCCGGAAAGAAGCAAGAACAGCTGATTTTTCTTATTTACATAACTCAATGTACCGAGATCGGATTTCAAAAACTCAAACGACTCTGTTGTCGGAATAAATACTTTCTCCTCAACTACATTCTGGTCATGATTGTAATGATAGATTCCGGCTCCGCAGTAACCTTCGTGGTTTCCGCGGTTCATGTATCCATAGACCATGAAATTGACATCACCGTCATCTTCCACGCTCAGAAGCTTAATGTCATGTTCCGTGCGTGAATCACGGAAATCACCTTTTGCTGCTTTACGGAAATCAAACACCTGCGCAAACTTGCCGTTATTCTGTGTATAAGTCCAGAGCGCCCCTTCCTGCACAAAAGCCGTCACACTTCCCTCTGTATTTGTAAGATAGGTCACGTTTTTGTTTCGGGCTCCGAGCAGCAGCCCGTCATCCGTGATCACTGACTGTTTCGGGTCAAATACCTGTCCTGCGGACCGCTCAAAATCCAGCAGACGAATACGGTCTTCCGAATAACGCAGGCGATAAAAATCTGTTACATTATAATATTCTGCACCACCGTTTTCATTTGCGGCACAGATTTCATATTCCAGTGAAATACTTGCAGTCGTCTCATTGATCTCTTTGATAACCGGTATCCCCTTCTTTGTGATCTGCGGATTCAGATTGCCCCAGCTTATCACAGAAAGTGGTGATTTGATGGAAACGGATGCAAAATTTGTCGTCGTTGAATCTGCAGATTCCAGATATGCGGCAAGATTATCTGCCGAAGTTTTATCCATGCACATCTGTGCAAAATCAGATGCAAATTTCACATAAGCCTGCGTATTTGTAGAGGATCTGGAAACAACTCTCGTATAGTAATAGGCTTCCCCATCATTGGTATCGACCGTCAGCTGCATGGAATACTCCTGATTCATCAGAAGACCCGCGTTGATCTCGATCTGTGCGCGAAGATAACCGTCCGATCCCGACGAATCCAGATCTTTGATCTTGCGGTTTTCGACAATCTTTGTTCCATCGGAAGTACGCACCTCATAAGAAAGACTCTTTACTTTTTCATCGTAAGGATTGACTGCGATCGTCAGTTTCTTCGTCGTATCCAGCGGTGTCACACTGTCACGGACAAAATCTGCCTCCATCGGCTGCCGGTAACCGTACATGCGATTCGCCAGCGTTCCGTTAAAATCCACCATCACTTCCGGAATCGTCGGATTATTCATATCCGAGCGATTATCGGTCGTTTCGTTGTTCATCAGAAACACCGTGCCGGCCACTCCCAATATAAAAATCACCAGAAGAATCAAAAACCTTTTCAGTACTTTCAGCATGGTTTCAGACTCCCTTCTTAAGGTGCAGCCCGTCCGGATAAAGCAGTTTTTCCAGTGTCAGATGACTGTTCAGCGCATCGTTCATCGCAGGAAGTCCCTCCGGGAAATGAGCTTTTTCATTTTTGACCGCACGGATCAGAAGATTCTTCGGTGTATGTTCCATATCAATAAATTCAAGAATCTGTGTACTGTAGCCTTTCGATTCAAGAAGTTCTGCACGGATACCATCTGTCAGAAGCGCAGAAATACGTTCTTTCAGGATGCCATATTTCAGCACCGGCTCCAGAAGTTCATTGTGGATCTGACTGTTCAGCTCATGCTGGCAGCACGGCACAGATAAAATCACCTGCGCATCCCACTCAACAGCTTTTGCAAGTGCATAATCTGTCGCCCTGTCACAGGCATGAAGCGTCACAACCATATCGACCTTCTGTACACCTTCATAATCTGCGATATCGCCATGCAGGAAATGCAGCTTGTCATAGCCATATTTCTGAGCAAGACCGTTACATTTCTTAATGACGTCCTCTTTCAGATCAAGTCCGACGATGTTGACGTCGTATCCTTTGAGTTCTTTCAGATAATAATACATGGCAAATGTCAGATAAGATTTGCCACATCCGAAATCCAGGATCGTGATCTCCCGTTCTCTGGACAGCGCCGGAAGAATGTCCTCGATAAACTCCAGAAAACGGTTGATCTGCTTAAATTTGTCATAAGAAGTATTGTGGATTTTCCCTTCGCGGTTCATCACTCCGAGATCCACAAGAAACGGAACCGCCGTTCCTTCTTTCAGAATGTATTGTTTCACCCGGTTGTGCGCCTGAATCCTGACCGGTTCCAGCGCCGGATGCTTTTTGACTTTGATCGTCTGCTTACCTTTTTTGCTGACCAGAACGGTACCGTCCGCACATCTTCCCTGTATCTGAAGCTGCGAAAAACAGCCTTCGTCAAGGTTTGCCGCCACATAGGAAATGATTTCTTTCCTTGTATAATTTGCGTGGAGCACCTTCGTTCCCACAGTGGAAGAAGCCTGATAACAGATACTGCCTTTCAGTTCGATCGGGCGTATCCGCACACGGGACGGAGCATCTTTTTCTCTGCTTCTCTGACCGCTTAAGACTGCAAGCATCAGCTCTTCATCAAATTGTTTTTCCAAAAATTCCTGTAATGTCATCATATAAAATAAATCTTTCTTTCTGTCACACTGTACATCTGTGATACAAAGCTTCCTGTCAGAATCCCCGGCATCTGCGCCGTCTGCAGCGTCTCCTTGAAATTTCCTGATACAGAAGCACTTCGATCAGATCATCTAAAAAGCGATCCGAAATCTCCTGTATCTCAAGTTCTCCTGCAACCTGCTCGCGTATCTGTCTGCACAGGCTGCGCATCATCAGTCTGTCGGGATATTCGTCATAAAGTCTGCTTCCTTCATAATCCAAAAGCTCACATTCTTCTTCTACTTTTTCCTGCACTTTAAGTGCTGTATCCGGAAAATAAGATTTCATCAGGGCAAATTCTCTTTCCTGCATGCGTTCTCCGCTATAAAGCGCCGGACTGGCATAAGTCAGATAAAATGGTAAAAACTTGTCGTAATACATGGACAGGCTCCTGCTTTACCATCGTCCCTAACATTTTATGCAGAACTATGCGAAATGTGCCGCAATCAGCCCTGGATGTCTTTCAGAATACGAAGTGTCAGTTTGAAGCTGTGCTCTGCTGCCATTGCCTCGAATGTCGGATAATCCATTTCTGCGCTTCCGTCTGCCTTGTCGGAGATCGCACGGATCACAAGGAACGGAACATTGTTAAGATATGCTGTCTGTGCGATTGCTGCGCCTTCCATTTCAACGGCATATGCACCGAATTCTTTTACGACAAAATCTTTGACACTCTGATCTGCAACAAACTGATCACCGGATGCGATTCGTCCTTCAAATACTTCGATATCCGGGTTAACCTCCCTGCATGCCTGCACTGCCAGTTTGCGGAGTGCATCATCACTGTGGAAAGAAAATGCATCCATCTGCGGGATCTGACCTACCGGGTAGCCAAACGCTACGGCATTCATATCATGATGGATGAGGTCTGTGGAAACTACAATGTCTCCGATATTGATGTCCGCATTCAGACTTCCGGCGATACCTGTATTGATCACGACTTCTGCATGGAAATCGTCAATCAGGATCTGTGTACAAATTGCTGCATTTACTTTACCGATTCCAGAGCGGACAACAACTACTTTTTTGCCTTCTAAAACACCGGCATAAAATTCCATGGAAGCTTTGCGTGTGATCTCCACATCCTGCATACGCTCTTTGAGGCTTGCAACCTCTACTTCCATTGCTCCTATGATACCGATACATCTCATAATAAAATTCTCCTGTCTTTTTTCTGTATTCTGCACTGTTCCAAAATATATAATTCTGCTTTTAGCAGGCTACATCTGTTATTCTGTCCTGAACAGTTCTGTTAACTTTAAATATACTTTTTTATTATACCAAATGTTGTGTTTATATGGAAACTTTTTTTCTTTTCTGCTATACTGTCCCAAGGAGGTTGATATTATGGTATATAAAACATCCGGCGTCTGTTCAAGCGCCATCTCATTTGAAATTGACGAACAGGGAAAAGTTCATGATGTAAAATTTCAGGGCGGATGCTCCGGCAACACACAGGGCGTAGCCAGACTGATCGAAGGCATGGATGCCAAAGAAGCTATCAGCAGACTCGAAGGAATCCGCTGCGGATTCAGACCAACATCCTGTCCGGACCAGCTTTCCAAAGCTCTGAAAGAAGCGTTAAACTAAATATTTTTTCCTGTACAGCTGTGTGCTGTATATAAGTACATACAGAGGACCTGCCACTGGCAGCTTCTCTCGCATACTTTGGCATCAACTGCAAAACCGGAGAACCACATCGGCTCTCCGGTTTTTTGTATCTTTTTATATTGATTTTTATCTGCAATTCTTTATGACAGATCATCTCTGTCCCATTTATCACACAATGACTGCACTTCTCTTGTAAAGCGGTCGAGATCTTTGTTCGGAATACCTTCGCTCTTGCGGATAACAGACATAAGACGCTGTCCCATGGCAACCAGCTTCTGGAATGCACGTGCAGCCTTTGAAGTCTTCGGCGAAACGGCAGCCTTCGTGATCTTGATGCCCTGCGCTTCATAGATGCAGACATTTTCTGCGAGGTCAAATACGGTGCCGCTGAACGGTGCCATTGCATCCAGTCCAAGTTCCTCTTCAAGACGTCTTGCAAAAATTTCCGTCACTTCATCATCGCCATGTGTAACAAAAACTTTTGTCGGTTTCTGACTGAAAGATTTGATCCAGGTCATCAGTCCGTTTACATCCGCATGACCACTGATGCCCGGCATCTGGCAGATTTCTGCACCAACATAGACACTCTCACCAAAAAGTTTTACCTCGACCGCACCTTCGAGAAGTGCTCTTCCGAGCGTACCGATTGCCTGATAACCAACAAACAAAATCGTGTTGTTCGGATTCCACAGATTGTGTTTCAGGTGATGTTTGATTCGACCGGCATCACACATACCGCTCGCGGAAATAATTACCTTGCAATCTTCGTCAAAGTTGATTGCTTTGGAATCATCGCTTGTGATCGAGGTTTTCAGTCCCGGGAACATTAACGGGTTGATTCCCTTATTTACAAGTTCCAGTGCTTCTTCATCAAAACAGTCATAAATATGTTCGTTAAAAATCGTCGTCGCTTCATTTGCGAGAGGACTGTCCACATAAACTTTGAAATTGTCATGTCCGTGAACGCGTCCTTCTTCTTTGATCTGACGGATGAAATAAAGCATCTCCTGCGTACGTCCTACCGCAAAGGATGGAATCACAACGCTTCCTCCGCGGTCAAAAGTTCTCTGAATCACTTCGCTCAGAAGTCCTACATAATCCGGACGGTCGCCATGGCTTCTGTCACCGTAGGTTGATTCCATTACAACATAGTCGGCATCATGAAGGTATACCGGATCTTTGATCAGCGGCTGATTGAGATTTCCGATATCACCTGAGAAAACAATTTTTTTCTCTTTGCCGTCTTCATTGATGAGCACTTCAATGCTTGCAGATCCAAGCAGGTGCCCGGCATCGACAAATCGTACGCAGATGCCTTCCGCCGGTGTGATCGTCTTTTCATATGGACACGGAACAAAATTCTGAAGAACGCCCAATGCATCCTCCATGGTATATGCCGGTACAAACTCCGGCTTGCCCTGACGGCGTCCCTTACGGTTTCGCCATTCTGCCTCGAACATCTGGATATGGGCGCTGTCTCGAAGCATAATGTCACAGAGATGGCAGGTTGCCTGTGTCGCATAAACCGGTCCCTGAAAACCTTTTGCATAGATTGCCGGCAGATTTCCGGAATGATCCATATGTGCATGGGTCAAAAGCACAAAATCAAGGTCACTTCCCTTAACCGGTATTTCCTGATTTTCATAATAATCGGGTCCCTGTTCCATACCACAGTCTACAAGAAACTTCTTACCGGCAGCTTCCAGATAATAACAGCTTCCGGTTACTTCATGTGTCGCCCCAATAAAGGTTATCTTCATGTGCGAGCCCCCTTTGTCTGAAAAATCGCGCAAATATATATTGTTGTAACCATTATACACGATTGACTTGTTTTTTAACAGTCTTTTTGTATAAAATCACAGGAGAAATACAGGAAAGATTTGGTGATGTCTGTTTGTGATGCCTGCAATTGTAAGAACAGAGATGATAAGAAAAGTGGATACAGCGGCTGGGTTGACTTGCCATGCATTTAGTCCTTATGTGGTTCACCAATTGCGGGCGCTTGGTTGACTTGTTTAGTACTAACTTTTTGCATAGTCCATCAATTTCGAACGCAAAGTTGGCTTATTTAGTACTAACTTCTTACATAGTCTACCGATTTCGGACACATAGTTGACTTGCATGACATTTAGTCTTCTCGTAGTCCATAAATTTGCCGAAATCAAATGACTTTCCCATGAGTATGTTCTAATCAAGGTAAATAATCGGGGAAAATCGGATGACCTCCACATGAGTATGTTCTAACCGAGGTAAATAATCGGGGAAAATCGGATGACCTCCACATAAATATGTTCTAATCAAGGCAATCCCGTACGGATATTTGAATGACTTCAGAAATAGTATCTGTCTCTCCGGCCAATGGCTGCTGGATATGTACGGAAAAATACAGAGAACCTGCCACCGACCAACTTCTCTCGCATACTTTGTCATCAAGAAAAGAAACAGGGCGGGATCTGAAATCCCGCCCTGCCTTACATGGTTTTGGTTTGGTTTTAAAAAGCCTGCAGGCAACTCGTCCCCTTCGAAAGGTAACGGATGTTTACACGGTTTATTAGTTGCATTCTCCGGTGTACGTGATGCCCGCAGTAGTTTTGTTTAAAGATTTTGTCTTAGGTTTTTAAAGTTATAATTTGTTAATTGGTTTTACATGGTTTAAAAAAATTTGGTTTTTAATTGGTTTTTTGGTTTTCTCTCTAATGTTGTTTTTGGGTTAATAGTTACTGTTGAGTGATTGGAATTACTTAATCATAATGCCCTGTGTCAGAGTGGACGTAGACTCCTTTAAGCCACCATTGCTGGCTGCATGGTATCCACGCACACGATAGTAAGTGCCACTTGGAACGATAACATCAATGGTTCTGCTGAGACTGGTTGCATTCTTTCCAGTAAAGTTCCAGTATTTGTAAGTACTGTAGCTTCCATTTACTTTACGTTCCAGATAAAGTGACAGATATACTTTGGCACATTTCTTATGGCACTGTGTCAATCCAAAAATAGCTAATTCTCCACTGTTTACTTTCTGGATTTTTACATTTCCCAGATTCAGATTGGTTCCACGAAGCACACTGTAACTGGTATCTTCGGCAAAATCCTCAGTAGTTTCCTCATCGGTAAGTTCTTCCTCGGTGATTTCATCCAGAATGCTGGTCGTTTCTGCCAGTACCGGTGTTACACACATAGATACTGACATTCCTGCTGCCATAAGAAGACCAAGTAATTTCTTTCTTCTGCTCATTTCTCACTTCCTTTCACTATGTAAACATACCCTTACATAATATATACGTAAGAAATCGCAAAAAATCACTCTAAAGTCTCATTTCTTTTATAATTTTTTTTAATTCATCTATATCAATTCGGCCAGACAAGGCATACATAACATCATCTTTGGTCCAATTCGCAGTATAACTTGGTGCATTCTCCCCTTCATCATATACTTTCTCAATTGCAACTTTTGTTTTTTCATCCCCAGCAACTATACTTTCCTGCACATCTCCATGCAAACTATATATATTACTTGAAGTAACTTCATTCTGCTTATTAATATAAAGCATTAAAATTGTTTCTTCACATTGATATTCCATTTGAGCAGCTGAAGTTTCTTCGCTAATAACATAATCCAAAAATTCCATTCCATCTGGTCTATAATAGAACTCAGGAACTTTAACGCCTATTTTATCTTCTATCTCTTGTATTGCATCATATTCGTCAATATTTACATCTTCATTCTCGTTATCATTTCCAGTTATTATTTTTGTATCATTCCCTGTCAGATACTTAAATCCTCTGACCCAATAATTCCTATTCGCCTCACTTGTCATGCTCGCAGCAAATACGCACAGCAGACATACGCCTGCCACTCCCGCGACTTTACCCAGCCGCAGATAACTCCACTTCTTTCTGACCGGACGGTCATTCTTTGAACTTTTCTCTGATGATACCCCAGTATCAGATACTGTTGATATCTCTGTCTTCACAGACGAGTAGGAACCTTCTGTTGCCCTTGCTGCGGTACCAGCCTCTTTTGAACTTCCCGGCTCCATAGAGACAACTTTATCCGCAGCTGCTTTTTCCGCGCCACCAGCCTCCTTCGAGGTTCTCGCCTCCATAGAGATAATTTTCTCCCTGGCTGTCTTTGACACAGAATCATTGTTCTTCTTCGCCACAGCATCTCCGGCAATTTCTGTCCCGACACCTCTGACCGCTTTCTTTGAAAGCTCAGAAGTGTCATCCGGCTCGTCCGCCTCTTCATACAGTCCTTCTTCTTTCAGACGCTGATAGAATTTCTCTCTGGGGACACTCAACTCTTCTGCGATATCGAGGTTTTTCTCATACTCCTGTCCGGCAAACAGAGATTTCTCGATCACTTCCGCCTCATTGATGTATGTTTCCTCAAGCCACTGCCGGAATTTCTCATCGTCTTCCATATCCGGCATGTCCGTCATCAGATCCTCTATATGATTGTGATTATCTTTTTGTTCTTGTTCAAACTTTTCTTTCATCTTACTATCTCTATCTCTCCTTGACAATTTTGCCCCGGTGGTTCATAGTTATGGTTAATAAAAAGATTTTTCAGGAGGAATTCCCTATGAAACATATTGTTCTCACCGGCGGTGGTACTGCCGGCCACGTTACCCCCAATATCGCCCTGATTCCGACACTCAAAGCTGCCGGATATCAGATTTCCTATATCGGTTCCTATGAAGGTATTGAGCGCAAGCTCATCGAAGAAATGGGAATTCCTTATTACGGAATCTCCTCAGGCAAACTCAGACGTTACTTTGATCCTAAGAACTTTTCCGATCCGTTCAGGGTTCTCAAAGGTTTCCTCGAAGCCAGGAAGCTCCTTAAAAAACTGAAACCTGACGTTGTATTTTCCAAGGGCGGTTTCGTCACCGTCCCGGTTGTGATCGCTGCAAAAAAATGCAAGATCCCAGCAATTATTCATGAATCAGATATGACTCCGGGCCTTGCCAACAGGCTCTGTATCCCTTCCGCAGTCAAAGTATGCTGCAACTTTCCGGAAACCGTCAGCAGTCTTCCGGCAGATAAAGCTGTCCTCACCGGTACTCCGATCCGTCAGGAACTTCTGAAAGGTGACAAAGAAGCCGGCAGACAGTTCTGCGGATTTACTTCCGACAAACCGGTCCTTATGGTGATCGGCGGAAGCCTCGGTGCAGCCTCTGTCAACGACCACATCCGCAAGATCCTTCCGGAACTTCTGAAAGAGTTTCAGGTCATTCATCTCTGCGGCAAAGGCAAAATGGACGAGTCCCTCAAGGGTACCGAAGGTTATGTACAGTACGAATACATCAAGGAAGAACTTCCGGATCTCTTCGCTCTGTCCGATGTCGTAATCTCCCGTGCAGGTGCCAATGCAATCTGTGAGATCAGTGCCCTTCACAAACCAAACCTTCTGATTCCGCTCTCTGCAAATGCAAGCCGCGGCGACCAGATCCTGAATGCCCGTTCTTTTGAAAAACAGGGATTCAGCATGGTACTTGAAGAGGAAGAAATCACCGATGAAAAGCTCCTCGATACCATCCATCAGTTATACAAAAACCGTCATACTTTCGAGGAAGCAATGGCCGGTGGCAAACAGATGGATTCCATTCATCATATCTTTTCTCTTATTGAGGAATGTGTATTATCCAGTTAAGCAACAGAAGGCAGTTACAAATGTGACTGCCTTCTTAGTTTCTCCAGTTCTTCTATAATCCACGCCTTTGAACGCAGATTACGGTTGTTTACATTGTTCGTTGTGATCCCGTATTCCTCAGCAACTTCCGAGGCCGGAATCCTGTGCATCTTGGTTTTTATCAAAATATCATAGTTCTGTGGATTTCTCATTCTGAGTTTCCGAAGAACAAGTCTCTGATAAGTTTCTTCTTCCATGCGCAGAAGCTGTGCTTCCGGGTCTCCTCTTTCATCGGGAGTCTCTTCCACACCCTCTTCGTCGAATGTACACATTTCCTGTTTGGTGGAGGGTTTTCTGAAATAATCGTTGCATTTGTTTGTAGTTGCGCGAAGAACCAGTGCTTTCAACTTCTTATGGTCTGAATAATCCAGATTTTCCCTCATCTTGTATAATGTGATGAAAATCTCCTGACTGATATCTTCTGCCAGAAGTTTATCCTTCGTGATACAGTATGCAACATATGCTGAGAATCTTTGATATTCATCATAGAACTTATTAAAATTCTCAATCGTCATTCGTATTTACGCTTTCGTTTTATTTTGTCATTTTTTCTTACGTATTCTGTATGACTCATGCTTTTACTTTATTCAGAATCTCTTCTTTCATTTCATCGGTCAGTTCGCCCGGTTTCCATGTCAGACCAACCTGATCTCCTTCATAACGCGGAATCAGATGCATATGGAAATGAAAAACTGTCTGACCTGCAATCTCTCCATTGTTCTGTACGATGTTAAATCCGTCACAGTTCAGTCCGTCTCTGAGCTTTGTCGCCATTTTTTTTGCAAGAACCATTGCCTTCGCTGCGGTCTCATCCGGAAGTTCATAAATATTGGCGGCATGTGATTTCGGAAGAATCAGGGAATGTCCCTTAGAAGCCGGTCCCAGATCCAGGATCACGCGGAAGTCTTCGTCCTCATATAATGTAGCGGATGGAATTTCTCCATTCGCGATTTTACAAAAAATACAATTTTCCATGATAAATTCCTCCTTCAGAATTCTGTAAAAATAACTGTTTAATGACTATATTGTCTCGTATTTGCGCGAATTTTTCAATATGAAATTTGTTGATTATGGTATTTTATGATGATACACTTCCCATGAGGTGACAGATTATGCAGGAAAAAAACAGATTTGAACAGCAGAAAAAAGAATTTCAGTCGACACTCTCGATGTTCTCACATGAGATACGCAACCCCCTCGCTCTTATCACAAGTGAGTTACAGATGTTATCCGACCATCATCCTCAACTTTGTCTGGATGAACACTGGGACAACATTATGGAGAATTTGAATTACATCCGTGAGCTTCTTGATGAACTTTCCCGGTATCAGAATGCAGGACATCTTTCTCTCGTATCAACCGATCCGAGCATTTGGCTTGCTCGAATTACCAATACCTTTCGACCTGCACTGGATTATCTTGGCATTGCACTTGAGACTGACATCCCCAAAAATCTTCCCCATCTTGAACTGGATCAGACAAAAATCCGTCAGGCTCTTTTTAATCTTCTCCGTAATGCGCAGGAAGCTATTCAGCACGCACACGGCAAAATTCGAATCACCGCTTCTGCTGTTTCAGATGGAATCCGGATCACCGTCCATGACAATGGCTGTGGCATGACCGCAGAACAGATGGAACAGATCTTTTTTCCTTTCGTAACGTACAAGCCCGGCGGTACAGGTCTCGGGCTTGCTGTCACCCGGCAGATCATCGAAGCACACCATGGGACACTCCGTGTCGAAAGTGTACCCGGTGAAGGAACAACCTTTTATATTCTTCTGCCTCTCGGATGATACAGAAGAACGGAAATCACAAGTCCACTGACCAGTCCGGCAACGTGCGCCGTATTGTCCACTCCCGTACTGGTAAATCCATAATAAAGAGAAAAAAAGGCCATAACAAGAATCTGTCTTGCGGACAGATCACCGAGCCATCCTTTGTTACGGATGACAATATAGATCATCGCTCCCATAACAGCAAAGACTGCACCGGATGCACCCGCTGATACCGCGAAATCCATAGATTTCAGTTCCACAAGCACAGAGATCACATTACCAAGAAGTCCACCCACAAGATAAATGATCAGAAATTTTATCCTGCCGATCACACGTTCAAGACGGCTTCCCAGAACAAACAGCACCAGCATATTATTCAGAAGATGCTCAATTCCGAAATGCAGGAACATACAGGTAAACAGACGGTAATATTCTCCGCCCTCTACGATCATCGGTGTATAAGCTGCACCGCAGTCCAGCATATGCATCGTGTTCTGCGAACTGCCGGTGAATTCCACCGCAAGAAATACAATAATGTTGATCAGTATCAGGCCGACCGTCACCGGCTCTTTTTTTATTTCTTCCAAATTCTCACTCCTTTGTCCTATAGACACACCAGAAACGACACAGGATTATCGCCGCAACTGCGATCAGAAATCCATCCGCACTCTTCGCCATATTTCTTATGGCAGCTGTTTTTCCGCCGACCATAATCAGAAAATAGACCGCGCAACGGCTCATTTCAAGATAAAAAATACACCCTGCCGATAACACGAAATGTTTTGTGCTGATCTTCTTTTCCAGACAAAGCCAAATAAAAAGCGCTGCTACAAAAGCAAGAATCAGATAGTCCGTCCCATTCTTATACATCCAGAATGTCGATGCTGTACAGGCAGGTGCATAGAGGATCAGTGAATCTGCTTCTGCACCACCTTTCTTTTTCAGGTAAAGCCAGCTGCCTCCGGTAAACAAAACTCCTATCAGCATATTCGCCATCAGAATCAACGTAGAATTAACACCAAACGACTGCAAAAATCCAAGCAGGCCGAGATACTGTTTCGATGAAACTGTTCCGCTTGAAAAAGTTTCTTTCAGTAAAACCAACGGAGAAGTTCCGGTAATCGCAGAAGATGCCACCCATCCGGCAATGTCAATGACTGCTGCCGTGATCAGTGGTTTCCATTTGCGGTTTAGAAGCCATACCAGGCAGATGATCATAGATATCTGCGGTTTCGTCATAGCGAATCCCATACAGATACCGGCAATCCATGGATTCGAATCTGTCAGGCAGATTGCCAGAATGCAGAGACAACAGAGGATTGCCCCGGAATTTCCATATCGAAGAGAATACATGAAACTGAAATGTCCTCCGATCAAAAACAGAAACAGCAATAAAAGCTGACTGGAAAATTTCTCACGGAATTTGCGGCAAACAACAGCTCCGGTAACGATATAAGCGATAAAGTGTAATACCCAGAGATATATTTTTGCCTGTTCAAGCGGAAGAAATGCTCCATAAAAAGCAGTTCCCATCACGCAGCACCACGGAACGGTCGCAAAACCTGACGGGATTTTTCCTACAGAATCCAGCAGGGCATCCTTTCCGATCAACGGAAACGGATCATACCCCAGCAATGTATAACGACTGATCCGCCAGTGTCCCTTAATGTCATATCCGGAATAACCCAGATAAAAATAAAATACGATGCACATCAGGATACAAAGCATCAGAAGTCCGGCAATCAACCGGAAACGTTTTTCTCTTATGTCTGAACCTGTGTTATTTTTTGCAGCAGATGTCATATCAGATTTTCCACTCCCTGTATTGTTTTTTTCTTGCTGCAGATCGTGAGCGCAGAATCAGCCAGTCCGTACCTGCAGCCGCGGCACACTGCCCGTCTTTTTCCTCACGGTCTCCGATCATCAGGACATCTTCTTTTTTCAGATGGTTTTCGCCGAGGATGAACGCGAATCCCTCCGGATCCGGTTTCAGATAAGAAAACCGGACATTGTCCGGATAATAGAGTCCGTCCGCCTCAAGTTCCAGTACGCGGCTCTTGTCCTCAAGCGGATAATCTGAATACAGATATACATGATGTCCTTTTTTCTGCTGTTTTTTCAGAAATGCCAGCAACTGCCTGTCGCGGCTTTTGTATACTGCCCGAAGAGGGCGTCTGTACATCCATTCTTCAATGATACTGTCTACTTTTTCAGAAGAAAAATGGTATTTATGCGAAAGAAGGAGGCGTATCCTGCTTTCACAGTCCGCTTCCTTCAGTAATTCTTCAGATTCTCTTAAGTGACGGTAGTCTTTGAGCAGGAACGCTTCTCTGTAATTTCGAATATGCACGAGAAAATATCCTGCCATCTGCACCAGCATCTGCAGACGCATCGGATATTTGTAGTAGAGCGTTCCATCCATATCTACCACATAGTTTTTGTACTCTTTGATTGATTTATGTAAACTTTTATCCATATCAGAGTTTCAGCAAATCCTTTCCTGCGATCCATTCCAGTCCTGGAATATGGACCATCATCAGAATGCATGTAATCACAATAAACACCAGTAAATAAAGCATCAGGCCCTTCTCGTGGAAAAGCTTCTCCGGCTTCTGGGCACAGGAATCTTCTTTATAACTGATATTCAGATACAGGCTGAAAAGACCACACATAATCGGAATATCAATGATCAGCTCTGCTTTGTATTTGATCATAAAGACACCACAGAAAAATACGGAAAGCAGTGCATAATAAAAAGCTGAGATCAGCAGTGACTTTTCTGTGTAATACTTAAATGACCGGCGGTAATGGCCTGCAAGCTCTTTGTCCGCAATCATACGGTATTCGGAATAACGTTTGGTCGCCATCAGGAACGCGCCGCCCATCCAGTAGCCAAGCACGATGCTTACCGGTGGCAGATATCCGGAGGAAATCGCAAACCATCCGATCAGAAGACGGATCGCATTGTTTACAGATTCTGAGAGCACATCCACATACGGGATCTCTTTTGTACGGAATGGTTTTACATTATAAAGAATACCCATCACGAACAGCCAGAGTTCCATCAGAAATACCGGTCTGGAGATAAACCACGCGATCAGAAGTCCGAGTGCGCCAAGTACTGCATACTCGGTCATAACCCAGTGAAATTTCAGATTTCCCGATACAACAGGACGGTTTTTCTTTGTCGGATGAAATTTGTCAAATTCTGCGTCCAGCCATTCATTAATAACATAATTGGCAGATGCCACGAATGATGTCGAAATAAGTGCAAGAACAATGTCCTTTACCACCGTCGCAGTAATTGGATTTCTTGTCAGAAATAAAGCAAAAATCATACCCGGTACAATAAATAACTGTTTGATCCAGTGATCGACACGAGCAATTTTTATGTAATCTTTCATATAACTCTTTTCCTTTTCATTTTCTCCAAAAAAGTATAGCATACCGCATTGTAAAAGTCCACACAAGCCACTTGCCATACCGGAATTTTATGTCGAAAAACAGCAAAAAAGTAAGACGACAGAGCCATTTGTTACTCTGTCGTCTGCTTCCTGCAAGGCCTCCAAATAACCGGCTTTTCTGTTTCGTATCGTCGATGCATGTCTCAGATCACGCATAAGAAGGATTCGCTTGCAGCCCTTTTGCAACATTTTTCCTTTTGGTTTTTGTTCACTTTTACCAGTAGTTTACTTCAGGAAGATGTAACGTGCCTGTGCAAATTCCACCTGATCCTCGTCCTGCAGCTGATATTCCTCTCCTGTCTTCAGCAGTCTTCCATTTACTGATGTGCCATTTCTCGAGTTGAGATCTGACAGATAATACTCCTCATCTACCTTTCGGATTTTTGCATGAATACGGCTGACTGTCGGAAGTGAGATTACGGCATCGGCAGCATTTTCCATCTTACCGATCACCATAAGATCACGGTCCAGGTAAATTGTTGCAAGTTCTCCCGGTTCGCGACTTACAAGACTGGCCGGGCCGTCGTTCTGTCCGGCGGACAGAACGACGGTTTCACCGTAGTTTTCTGTTTTTTCGATTTCGTAATTCTCGTCCTGCTCCGTTGTTTCCCGGTATACATTCTGTGAGTTTTCCAGACGGTTATCTCCTGTTTCCCCTGTCCGTTCCGGCATTTTATACTTCCCGTCTTCCCATTCCGGCATGTTACGCTGTAATCTGCCTGCCTCATGCAAATTCTCTGAGTTTCTCTCCGCTCCCTTTTTCTTATCATCACTTTCATTCGTATCCGCAAGTTCCCGCTGCACTTTCTGTCTCCATTCTGCACTCATCTGCTTTTTCTGTTTCTTTTTTTCGGCAGTCCAGGACAGAAATGCAGCGAGAACCAGAAGACTGATGGAGACGCAGAAGATTGCTTCTGCCGGGATCCCCGGCAGATATCCCAGATAGCGAAATATAAGAAGAATAATCAGAACAGCAGCTATGGAGACGCAAAACAGAGCAGCTGTCCATTCATTGCGGACCTTTGGAGATGCAGGAATTTCTTTGTTTCTGTCTGTCTTTTCGACTTTCTTTTTTCTCTTTGAAATTTCCTTTTCCATATCTGCTTTCAGTAATTGTGAAACATCTGCCTTCTCTTGTATTTCTCCCCCGGAATTATCCAACCCGGCCAGATTGTTTTTTGTAGAATTCTGCTCCTTATTTTGTACAGATTCTCTGGTATCGTTTTTCCCTGTACCTTCTCTGTTCTGATAAATTGCCTCTTTTATATGTTCAAGCTGAAAGCCGGTCTCCATCGCTTTACGATAGACCCCATACCCCATGCTCACTGCCTGAGGATCTTCATGATCAAGTCTCGGAAGAAGATATTCTGTCAGTTCCCGGAACTGTTCCTGTATCGGATGATGGTAATCCGGAAGACAGCAAAACTTCACTTCTCGCTTCTCTATATCCAGAAAGATATACTCCGGACATAAAAGGATCTGATCTGTATTCATAAGAAACTCCGCCATCTCTTCCATCACGCGAATAAAGCCTCCAAAAAGCATGTGCAGATCTTTTCTGTGAAATTTTCGCTGTTCATAAAAGGAAAACAGTGACTGCCTGGATGTGATGTCATAATAAAACAGCAGATTCCCGTCCAGTCCCTGCAATCTGCACTTTAATATAGAGGGAATCACATTTCCCGTCAGCATTCGTACCTGATAGGATGCTGTATTTACCTTTTCTTCTTCTCGTAGAATCAAATAATTGTGACTTACATCTCTTTTATATTCTGCATACATATTTTAATCTCCCGTTATACCACTTGCTTCCTTTGCGGCCTTGAGCCTGCGGATCCACTTTACCGGCTGAATAACTTTTGAGCTTCCTTCTGTTTTTAATGTCCATTTAAACCCGCCAAAACCTGCGATCGTATCTGCCTCATAAGTCACACTGACTTTCTTTTTTCCTGTATTTACATGGCATCGCAGATTTTCCGCGCCAAAGAATCCTACATTTCCAAGCTCCTCACCCCGGATTTCTGCTGCTGTCTGTGCTTGTCCGTCCTGATATACTGCTTCCATGCTTCCACTCAATGATGCTTCGCAGGCTGCTGCCGTCAGCCATGCCCGGTTATGTACAAAAAAGAACAGATAAATGACTCCCATAACTGTCAGAAGCACGATAGACATGACGCATGCAGCCTCAACGGTAAAGCTGCCTTTGCACAGATTTCCTCTATGTAAAATGTATGCCGGATTTTCACCCCTGCGCCTGAACACTTTCCATTTCGTTTTCTTCAAAATATTAATCCTCCTACATATCCCAGCAATAAAAAAGGTACCAGTGGAATCTCCGTCTTTCTGTTCTTTCGAAACACCAGTAACAGGACAACGGAACATGCCGCCGCAAGCAGCATTCCGATGCAGGCCATCTGAATATAACTTTCCATTCGCAGCATACAGGCCAGGGCCAGAAAGAGCCAGCCGTCTCCCATCCCTATCTGTCCCCGTGTCAGGATACTACATACAAGGATAAGGATACTGATGGCTGCCGGAATCAGATAGTCCGTCATTGTTCTTCCAGCTTTGATACTGTATACCACTCCGGCAAGTCCGAACAACAATGTGACCGGTATTGAAATTTCCCTTTTTCGGATATCCAAAAAACTGCTGAAAAGCAGAAAGATCAGTGTCCCGTATTTTTCCATTTCCTTTCCTTCTTTCTTCTGATCGTTTCATTCTTTCTGTGATTTTTACTGCTGCTTCTGTAATGTCTCCGCCGAATCTCTATCCGCATTTGCTGCATACATGCATATTTCCGAGCTGTGACTTCTTGACCAGCCGGACAGTCCGCTTCAGTCCACTGCAGGACGCATCATTGTGATAACGATTCCCGGAGCCTGTAATATAAACAATCCCGGAGGGATTCTGATAACGACTGCAGGTCTCACATGGGCTGTACTTCTCTCCATTATCATTTCGTCTCTGCGATACACTGCTTCCGGACACCTGTGTAACAGACAGGTTCAGATAACGGCAGCCTGCTTTTGTGTGATATACAGAACCACTTTCTGTCACAAAAACCATTTCCTCCGGTTCCGTATGGTCGCCGGAGCCTTTCCCGCTTTCTTCCGCTCCCGTCCATGCATGAACCTTCACGGTGTTGTGCATCCAGACTTTCGGAAGTGGTATCAGCGCACCGACCGGACTATATGCGTACACATCCGGCAGTGTAATCTCCTCCGGTCCATTTCCATCTGCCACATACGCATACATTCCCGCTTCCTTCGTCTTTTCACACAACTCCTGCAAATGTGTCGTTTGCAGACTGTAAATATCCATAAAAGATATCATCGTGACCATACCGAGAAAAAACAGTGGAAGTACAAGTGCAGTCTCTACCGACAGCCCTGCCTTTTTTACCTTTGTACATGAGGTACACAAAGATACCTTTTCAGAAAGCATCAGGAGGATTCTGCCTATCGGGGACGACAGATACCATCTGTTCAGAGAGCGTGTCCTTTCTTTATTCTTTCTGTCTATCATGCTTTGATTCCCATTGAATTTTGTTTGTGCCTTCTGAAAAAGCATCTTTCTGCACCTCCTTTTTAACGGGCGGCGAGAGTGCCGCCCTTCAGCCCTCAGATATAGCTGTATTGTTTTGTTACAGTATATGTCCTGCTTTTGTTTGCATGCACATCCACAGATGCCTCAATTGCTTCGATACAGCAGTCCAGCCGGAACTGTTCTCTGCCTTTCGTGGCACGTATCTCTGCTTCGATCATATCCATTCCACGCTTAAGTTTCTGCGAACGTGAAGTGGATAAAAGAAGTACCTGCAGATAATCTTCATATGACATGCCGCCCTCCACATCTTTACGCTCACTATCCATTTTCTGCAGAAGATTCGGAAGATTTTCCAGTGACAGCTGCCAGTCTGCCGGTGATTTCACAAGCGGTACTTTTCCTCCATGAAACAGTTCCCGCAGATCCACAATGCTCTCCGCAAATGACCAGCACAAAATCAGCGCCGTCTCAATCACCACTGCTGCAGGAGGAATCAGGAAACCGGACGCAACTGCCAGCGCAAGTGCCTGTATCTGTGCTCTCTTTGATGCATCGGTCATCAATGCCGATACATTGATTCCTTCGCGTATCAGAAGGAGCCGCCTTGCAACTGTCTGAAGATTTTCTCTGTCACTGGATTTTCCACTCAGAAGATACTCAATCTGATATTTAAGTCCTGCGGTGGACGGTTCCCGGTAATTTCCCAGATGTTCCATCAGATACTGCTGGTAGAGGATCTGTGAAGTCGCAGAAGAAGTCTGGATATTCTCCGCCGGAAGATTGATTCCTTCCTGCAGCTGTCGGTGTGACACAAGATCCGAAAGAGAAGTCTGATTCTCGGAAATACCCCGTTCAGCCGGAACTACCAGGTCAAGCAGTCCCATTTTTCGAATCTGTTTTATGATTGGAATCGGATTCGTGACTGCTGGAGGTTTTGGTGTTTCCACTATCTCATTGCCGTCGGCATTTCCGCCTGATTCTTCACCACTTCCGAATATGTCTTCTGCACCTGAGCCGTTTTCTGACTTCGAAGCAGCTTCCGCTTCCTGACTTTTTTGTGCTGCTGAATCCATCTCCGCATCATAATTTTCGAGGCTGTTGCCATCCTCACTCTGACGTCCGGCTTCTTCCGCCTGTCTGATCTTTTCTTCTTTTTTGTGATAACGGTCAAGAAGAAGTCCTACGCCCTGGCTTCCAAGTGTGTCTCTCATAAATGTCACTGCCTGCCGGAAAAAAACTTCTCCGCCTTCATCAGTTGCCAGGCGATAGCCGGTAAATCCGCCCTGTTTCAAAGCAAGCTTCTGACTGTTCTGTTTCAGGACAGGTTTCATATAAGATTCAAGGTTGTCATATACCGCAGCCAGATTTAAATCTGAGTTTCCCTGTGCTCCGTCAATGAAAAACAGGTCATATTCCTTCATAAGGAAACGGTCATACTGTCCAAACAGAGAATAGAGTCCAATATCCATACTGTTCAGAATCTGCGTTCTTGCCGCCGCAGCCTGCACCGACTGGATTCCGGTCGTAACAAGTGACAGCAGCAGGCTCAGAATCAGCGCCAGAAAAACAGTGATACTTCCTTTTTTCTCCATTGGCATACTCCTTTCCTTTTCAGATAGAATTACTCTGCTTTGTAATCTTGCTCAAAATACTTCTCACCAGATTGGTCAGCTGTTCCTTAAAAATGATTACCAGACTGATCAGCACCACCAGTATCAAAATGATTTCAACGACACCTACCGCATCTTCTTCACGCATAAACTCTCTCGCTGTCCGCATACACGCACTCATATTCTGCCTCCTTATTCTATCTGCTCTTTCCTGCTGCTCCATCATCCATAGAAAGATAAAAATGCCGGTATCATAATGATCGCCATCACCACCGCAAGCATCATGACCATCGGTACGAGCAGCTTGGTCGCTGCCGTTTCCCCCAGCACTCTTGCCTTTCGCTTCCTTTCATCCCACGCTTCCAGTGCTTCTTTTTCCAGAAGATCCGCCATCCTGTGACTGCCTTTTTGCAGATTCTGTATCAGAATCGTGGAAAAGGTCTTATACTTCATCTGCCCGCACCTTTCTCCGAATCTGCGATATGCTTCCAGTTCTGCAATGCCACTGTCCATCTCATGACACATGATAGCAATCGCCTCATACGCATATCGCCCGGTCTTTGGACGGTTTCTCATGTAATCTGCGCTCATTTTCTGAAACACCTTACGGGCAGTCATGCCCGCCTGAATCAAAAGAGTAAATTTCATGATCAGTGACGGATAATCCATCAGAAGCTGTTCCGCGCGTTTTGCCATTTCTTCCTGCTGCTCTTTTGCTTTTTTCAACATTACAACAAACGCTGCAAAAAATGCAAGTGATGCCAGAAGGGATCCTGTCCGGTCTCCGGACTTCTGCCAGATAAGTTTCTGACCATCCCACTGATCCGGCAGATAATAATAATCTGGATCCTGTTTCTGCTGATTGTATTCTTCGATGATTTCTTTTAATTCTTTCTGTCTCTGTTCTGCCTCATTTACTTCCTGCTCCGGTTCAGCTTCTGTCTCCTCCGTCTCTTTTTCCGGAATCTCCACATCAAACTTCTGCGGTTTCTGACCATTCACGGACACCTGTAATTCTTCCGTATATGCACCATCCGGATTCTTCTCCATGCGATATCCTTCCTGACAGACCACATCTTTACCGTCTGTCAGGGTCAGCACCATTCCCAGAAGATTTCCACAGACTGCAACAAGCAGAAACAGCCGCATGCTCTGTCGGTCCGCGATTCCGTCCAGACGGATCCAGCCTGCCTTCCACACAAGCACGATTCCAAAAGTCAGCACAAAGATTGTTATATGTACCCACATATCTTATTCTGTGCGGCTCTCCCGCATTTCCTTTCTAAACTTCAATATCTACGATCCGTCTTCCGAGCCAGTAAGAAAGCCCGTAAATTCCAAGACATAAGGACATCGTCAGGATTCCGAACGGGTTTCCATAGAGTACTTCAAGGAATCCCGGTGAAGTCATCTTAAGATACAAAATGATTCCGGCCGGCATCAGACTCATGATCATCTGTTCTGCTTTTTTTGCCGCCAGTGTCGTCTCAATTTCTCTGCGCACGTCAATCTTGTCACCCAGCATCCTCGAAGAAGTCTGTATGATCCGGTTCATGTCACCACCGGTTCTTTTGGCAGTATAAAAAACAGCTGCAAAATTTTCGATATCTTCGATTCCGCTTCTGTCACCGAAACTCATAAAAAGCTCTTCCACCGGCACACTTACCTTCAGCTGTGTCTCCATATAATGAAATTCCCGCACAATATCCGTTTCCTGCGGATACAGCCGTTCCAAGTCTCTGGAACATGCCATAACTGCATTTTCTACAGAATATCCTGCCTGAACGGCAACACTCAGCGCATTTAACGCATCTTTAAACTGATAATTCAGGTTCTTTTTCCGTTCACGGATCAGTCCTTTCTTTTTCCATTTCAGAAAAAATACCGTAACCGGCAATGCAAGAAACATCAGCCATGGATTCTGGTAAAAAAGATAATCCACCGCACCACACAGCAAAAGTCCCTGCACCAGATACTTCAAAATCTCTGTCATGGAAAAACGATACTCTTCATAACTCTGCTTCATATGGTCACTCCTGCCCGTATCAGCTTTTCTCTGTTCAGAAGTTCGGCGGTCTTCACCAGTCCCTTCCCCTCCTGCCAGCGATAAAGCGTACGTGTCTTTATTTCATGATTTTCAAATCCGCATATTTCTGTTATCTCGAGTACCTTACGGCTTTTGTCCCGCATTCTTCCCAGATGAATGAGAATATCAACACCGGAAGCGATCTGTCTTCGAATGGCCTCAAGTGGAAGGTCCACTCCCATCAGTGTCATGGTCTCAAGTCTTGAGAGCATGTCCGAAGCTGAATTGGCATGGGCGGTACTTAAGCTTCCATCATGCCCGGTATTCAGGGCCTGCAGCATATCGACCGCTTCACCACCACGTACCTCTCCGACAACGATCCGATCCGGTCTCATACGAAGCGCAGTTTTGATCAGGTCACGAATCGTAATCGATGCTGCACCTTCCATGTTTGCCATTTTTGCTTCAAGACGCACCAGATTGGCAATTCCCTGTATCTTGAGTTCGGCATTGTCCTCGATCGTGATCAGCCGCTCATCCGGCGGAATATAATTGGACAGTGCGCCAAGAAACGTCGTCTTGCCGCTTCCTGTCCCGCCTCCGATGACCATGGAATATCGTGCCCGCACAAGTGCCGCAAGAAATTCTGCACATTCCGGCGGCAGGCTTCCAAGCGCAATCAGCTTTTCCATCGTGATCGGTGTATCCGGAAAGCGCCGGATCGTCAGAATCGGACCGTTGAGCGCAACCGGGCGGATCACCGCATTGACTCTGGCACCGTTGTCCAGACGGGCATCCACAATAGGCATTGATTCGTTGACCACCCGGTTGCACTTACCTACGATCTGCTGAATGACATCTTCCAGCTTTTCTCCGGAAGTAAATGTTTTGTCCCACTTTGTCAATTTTCCGGCACGCTCCACAAAGATGGCATCCGGTCCGTTTACCATGATCTCCGTCACCGTCTCATCCTCGATCAGTTCCTGCAGAACATCCAGTTTGCGAACAGAATGAAAAAGTTCCTGGCGAAGCTGTACCTTTTCTTTCAGCGAAAGGCAGTACTCCCGCATCCGCCCGAGTATCAGATCATCGATCTCCTCAAGAATTTCTTCATCACTCAGGTCTCTTGCAAGATCCAGCCGCTCCATCAGAAGTGTACGAAGTTCCTGAAATAGTTCCCTGCTCATCTGCATTCCTTTCTGAAAATCACCTTCAGATTTTTTCTTTCTCAAGCAATTCTCTTACAAAATCTCCCAGTTCACTCCAGACCAGTTCTTCTACCCGAAACGCATTATCCGTATTTTGGGACAGTATCGGAAGCACTACTTTTTCTATTCCTGCCAGTAACTGCGAGTAATCACGCAAACGCAAAAGTTTTTCAAACTGTTCCAGTTTGCACTTCGAAATGCGGTCGTCACGCACCGGCATATAAACTCTCGTACACAATTCCAGAATCTGAAACACGTCTTCGATCCCGTCACCCACATCCAATACGACTGCCTCATAGGAACTGTGCAGAATGATTTCCTGCAAAAGACACTCCCAGTCCTGCCATCTCGTTCCCCGGATATCCTCCGGAGACTGTACCGGCGGTATAAAATCCATACTTCCCATACTCTGAATCATACTGTTCATTTTTACGGTAATGCCTGCCTGTTCCTGTCGTACAAAATACAGAAGATCTCCGAGTGTATAGGGGTATTCTTTTTCAAACAGTTCTTCAAATCCGGAATATTCTTCCATGTTGAGATAAAGAACGGACTTCTCTCTGCCCAGGATCTGAGCCAGTGTCAGCGCAAAAGAAGTCTGCCCGCAGAATCCAAGCGGTGAATAAATCCCCAGAAGTTCCGTTGTCTTCTTGAGTACCGGCATCTGTGCCGGAAGCACGGCCTTTTCTGCACCATAACACGCCATCACCTCACGGACGATATCCGAAGATGCCTGATACTTATAAACATCGGAATATCTGTCCAGTTCATCCGGTTTGCTGCCCTCGGTCAGAATCACGATCTTGCCGATATCCAGCTCACCAACCTCATGGCACATTGCCTCCGCTGAGATCAGAAGAAGCTCGACCGGATTTTCTTTTGCATATGCTACAAAACTGCTGACATTGGTAAATGCCTGAATCTCAAAAGGAATATTCTTTTTCTGGTTAAGATAATCCATGAAGTTACAGGCATATTCCGCCTCGAGATCACAGACTGCAAAAATTTGTTTTTTCAATAAATACCTCCCGTATACAACATCACACTCATAAAGATCGGAATCGTAAAATGAATGTTTTCAAAAGCAGTTCCTGTCCGATAATATGGACTTTGTTTACCAGTTTCGATAAGTTGTCTTACGTATTGTTCCAGATAGTGAAATCTTTGGTGGAAGCCGCCGCAAAAAAACAAGATTGCCAGCGATAGTACTGCTCCTGCAAGAACTGCATACCACATACACCATAATATGTGATATGGTCCCATCAGACCGCCAAGCACGCAGAAAAGCTTTATGTCACCTGAACCGAGCATTCGGAAATAAAACAGCCATCCCAGAAACACAAGCGGCACAGCCATCCCAAGAACAAACTGCACTATATTATGCCGGTTTCCGGACCATATACTGTAAATCAGCCCTGCAATAAATGAGCAGATGATCCAGCTGTTTTTTATCCGCATCTCATACAGATCCATCAGCACTGCGATACCCACAATCGTCAGAAGCAGCATCTGACGAATGATTACTTTGCTCACACCCCTTTCGCAAACTAATAAAAAATTGGAATTACCCGTCAGATCTGACGGAGGGAATACCAGAAGATCTCTGGTGAGTTTTATTATAGAGCGCTCTGTTCTTCTTGTAAAGAAAATTCGTTCGTCAAATTCTCCCATATTCTGACAGATGCGCAGGTTGCACAATCGTTCTCTCTTCTGTATAATAAAAGACAGCATGAAAAGGGGGACACATACTGCCATGGAGAACATCAAAAAAATCGAAGATATGTCGCTGAATGCATGGCCATCACACAAAATGGAGCTTTATGACGGCTGGATTCTGCGCTTTTCTTATTTTTATACACACCGTACCAACAGTGTGGAACAATTCGGAAATTCCACGCTTCCATGGAGAGAAAAAGTCGCCTACTGCGAAAACGTTTACAAGCGACTCGGCTCCCCTGCCATCTTTAAAATCAGTCCTGTTGTATCACCGGATTTTGATTACACACTGGAAAACCGTGGCTACGAAATCCAACATACGACCGAGGTCATGACAATGGCTCTGTCAGACGCACATATTGACACTCCTTGTCCGGATGTCACACTTACTGATGAAATTCCGGATATCTGGATCAACAGCCTTTTTGACCTGAAAGGAATGACCAATCCAATTCACCGGGCAGTCGTACCTTCCATGTACCGCGCGATTCCGAAAGAAACTATCTGTGCTTCTGTCTGGAAAGAGGGCAAGATCATCGCTACCGGTCTCGGAATCCTTGACCGTGACTACATTGGCCTCTACGCGATCCATGTCAAAGAAAAATACCGTGGCAGGGGTTATGCCCGCCAGATCTGTACCGCTCTTCTAAATGAAGGTATGAAAAAAGGCGCCGAAAATGCCTATCTTCAGGTAGTGCAGGGAAATACAGCCGCCAAAAATCTGTACACATCTCTCGGATTTACAGATTCCTATACTTACTGGTTCCGTGTACAGCCTGATGACACAAAGGAGAACAATATAGAATGAAAAAATTAATTACCATCGGCATCGGCTGTCTGCTTTCACTCTCCCTTTCCGGGTGCAGTCTCGGAAGTGTGATCGACCGTTTTACCGCTTCAGATGATGCTGCCATTCAGGACATCAATCCTGAAAGTACCCGTGTCTATATGGATGAGATCCGTGGAGAACTTCAGAATTTTACCGGCAATCAGATTACTCTCTTAAGCGACGAAGAATCTTATACTTTTGATATTTCCCAGGCAACGCTGGAATGCAGCAACGGTATGCTTGCCGGAGATGCTGTCAGTGTTGTATATGAAGGACAGCTTGACAGTACCGACACAGGAGCCGTACATGCCCTGAAAGTAGTTGATGACTATCATCAGACAGCCACGCTTGAAGATCAGACTTTCCGCGGACAGATACAGGCACTGACAGCCAATTCCATCACTGTCAAATCAGATAAAAATCAGACTGTCACCTTCCCGGTCACCGGTACCGAACAATATTATCAGGCCGGAATCAAAGCCGGGAACTGGGTATACATCCACTATAAAGGCAACCTTGTTGCCGCTGCCGACGGAAATACTGCGGTTGCCGACGGCTCCCATACAAAAACAATCAGTGTTTCTGATGTAGATCCGTTTGATGTTCCTGCTCCGACACCGACTCCTGCACCCCAGGAAGGTAGCGAGGCAAAAAAAGAAAATAAATTGCGCGCTGTGATCCAAAACATCCAGACAAATGTTTTGCAGATATCCATCGAAAATACCACCAATGTCCTGAATCTGGATATGTCCGC